>NZ_JBEOZU010000020.1:0-134160 GCF_040298185.1 Streptomyces sp. NPDC001634
GGCCCCGTCCATGGCGGCGGGGCCGCACACGCGCGTGCCGGGCGAGTGGCTCAATGAGCGGCGGTCTCCAGGACCGGTGCGGGCCGGTCGGACGCGACGGTCCGGGCGGCGCGTCGCCGGGCGGGGATCAGCAGGGTCGCGACCCCGGCGAGGGCCACCACCGAGGAGCCGACCACAAGAGCGGGCCGCAGACCGTCCACGAAGGTCCGGGCGGTCTCGTAGCCGCCCTGTGCCGTGAAGATCGAGGACATGACGGCGATGCCGAGCGCGCCGCCCACCTCGCGCAGGGCGTTGTTGGCGCCCGAGGCGATGCCCTGCTCCTGCGGACGGACGCTGGACATGACCAGGTTGGAGGCGGGCGCGAAGAACAGGGCCATGCCGATGCCGCTGATGATCAGGGCGGGCAGCTGGGCCGTGTACGAGACGTCCGTCGTGACCACGGAGGCCATGTAGCCGAGGCCTACGGCCTGCAGGAACAGGCCGGCGGCGACGACCGGACGGCCGCCGATACGGTCCGAGAGGATGCCGGCGACGGGCGCGACGAGCATCGGCATGCCGGTCCAGGGCAGCATCCGCAGTCCCGCCTGGGTCGGCGAGTAGCCCAGCACGCCCTGCATGAACTGGCTGAGCAGGAAGATCGAGCCGAACATCCCGAGGAACATCAGCAGACTCGCGGCGTTGATCCCGGAGAAGGCGCGGGAGCGGAAGAGCCGCATGGGGAGCATGGGGTTCTTGCTGCGGATGCCGTGGTGGACGAAGCCGGCGAGCAGTGCGGTGCCCGCGATCAGACCGGTCAGCACGAGGGAGCTGGTCCAGCCGTCGGCCGGGCCACGGACCAGCCCGTACACGATCCCGAAGAGACCGCCGCTGACGAGCAGGGTGCCGGGGATGTCCAGCGGGGCGCCGGTGCCGTACGACTCGGCGAGGCGGAGACGGGCGAGCGGCATCACGGCGAGGCCCAGCGGGACGTTCAGCCAGAAGATCCAGTGCCAGGACACGTGTTCGGTGAGGCTGCCGCCGATGAGGGGCCCGGAGGCGACCGCGAGACCGTTGACGGCACCCCAGATCCCGTATGCCATCCCACGCTTCGCGGCCGGGACGGCGGCGGTCAGCAGGGTCAGGGTGAGCGGCATCATGACGGCCGCGCCGACGCCCTGCACGGCGCGGGCCGCGATCAGGGAGTCGATGCCGGGCGCCATGGCCGCGGCGGCGGACGCACCGGTGAAGACGCCGAGCCCGGCGAGGAAGAGCCGCCGGCGGCCGAACCGGTCGCCGAGGGCCGCGCCGAACATGAGCAGGACCGCGAAGGTGAGGGTGTACGCGCTCACGGTCCACTCCAGGTCGTCCAGCCCTCCCCCGAGGTCCTTGCGGATGGAGGGCAGGGCGGTGGTGACGACGAGGTTGTCGAGGGCCGCCATGAATCCGGCGACGCCGGTGATGACGAGGGCCCAGGCCGCTCCCCCGCGACGTGCTGACTGCTCCTGTGACATCGCTTCCCCCAGTGGGTGATTCACATTCCCGGTTGATTAGTTATTGCTGACTAACTTTCCTGGCCATGAAAAGGCCGTCGGCGCCTGTGCACCTACTGCCTCACTTCTCCAGCCGGCCCGTGAGCCGGGCCGAGGGGTACATCCCCTGCCAGACCCGGTGCCCGGGCGGGAACCCCATGACCGCAAGGGTGTTGACGAGCATTCCGTACGCCATGAAGGTCGTGGTCTCGTTCACGTCGGCCCCCAGCGGCAGATGCACCGTCTCCCAGAGCCTCATCCAGGCGGCGCGGACGGTCTCGCCGAACTCGTGGTCACCCTCCGCCTCCGCCGCCGCCACGGTGATGTACGTCTGCATCTGCATCTGGAGCTTTTCCGGGTGCTCCGTGATCAGCCGCAAGTACGCGCCGGCCATGGCATGCAGGGCCTCCTCGCCCTCCAGACCCTTGGCGGCCTCCTCGAAGACCGCGCACGTCTCCTCCACGCACCGGAGCGAGGCGGCCGCGAAGATCGCCTTCTTGCCCGTGAAGAGCCGGAAGAGGTACGGCTGCGAGACACCCACGCGCTTGGCGATCACCTCGGTGGAGGTGCCGTAGTAGCCCTTCCGGGCGAACTCGGAGATCGCCGCGCGGATGACGCTCTCGCGCCTCTCTTCTGCGCTCATCCTGACCATGCGAGAAAGTTAGTACTCAATCACTAACTACGTCAAGGGCTTGTGGGGCGCGCAGCGCGTAAGGGGCGCCCGCAATGACGGACGCCCCTTACCGATGCCGTACTCAGGCCAGCCGCACGACCGCCCGTGACATGCCCAGCACCTTCTGGCCTGCGCTCATCGCCGTGAGGTCGACGCGCACGGTCCCGTCGTCGAGCTTGGCCCCGACCTTGCCGCTGACCTCGATGACGGCGCCCTGGTCGTCGTTGGGGACGACGACGGGCCTGGTGAAGCGGACGCCGTACTCGACGACCGCACCCGGATCGCCCACCCAGTCGGTCACGACGCGAATCGCCTCGGCCATGGTGAACATGCCGTGCGCGATCACGTCGGGCAGGCCGACCTCCTTGGCGAACTTCTCGTTCCAGTGGATCGGGTTGAAGTCCCCGGAGGCGCCCGCGTACTGCACGAGCGTGGCACGGGTGACGGGGAAGGTCTGCGCCGGCAGTTCGGCGCCGACCTCGACGGTGTCGTACGCGATCTTCGCGGTCATCCTCGTCATGCCTCCTGTTCCGGAGCCCGGGCCACCAGCTTGGTCCAGGCGGTCACCACGTGCTCACCGGCCTCGTCGTGGACCTCGCCGCGGATGTCCAGGACGTCGTTGCCGGCCAGGGACTTGATCGACTCGATGGTCGAGACGACGCTCAGCCGGTCGCCGGCGCGGACGGGGCGGGTGAAGGCGAACTTCTGGTCGCCGTGCACCACCCGGCTGTAGTCCAGGCCGAGCTGGGGGTCCTCGATGACCTGGCCCGCGGCCTTGTAGGTGATCGCGAAGACGAAGGTCGGCGGGGCGATCACATCGGAGTGGCCGAGCGCCTTGGCGGCCTCCGGGTCCGTGTAGGCCGGGTTGGCGTCTCCGATCGCCTCCGCGAACTCGCGGATCTTCTCCCTGCCGACCTCGTAGGGGTCGGTGGGCGGGTAGGACCGCCCCACGAAGGACTGGTCGAGCGCCATGGGCTCGGCACCTCCTGGTTGTTCAGCGGATGTGGCCTCGTTGAGGCAGCCGACGCCCTTGCGACCGGCTCTTCGTTCGGCCGACATGACCGATCTGCGACCGGTCGTCGGCGTGACCGGTCTCTCATTCGGCCGGTCAGGGCCGTCCTGCCGTCCTACCGTCCTGCCGTCCTGTTTCGGACGTCCGTCCGGTCGCGGTGCGGCAGTTCGCGGTGCGGCCGGTACGGCGGAGCACAGGCCGGCCGATGTGGCAGGTCGCGGGTCGAAGCGGGCGGCAGGTCGCAGTCCGTCGGCGTGACCGGACACAGTCTGTCAGTGTGGCCGGACACAGTCTGTCAGTGTGGCCGCACGCGGCGCAGTCTGCCCACGGTCTGGCCGATGGCCGGGCCGTAACGCCGCGAGGCCGCCCCCTGGCTGGGGACGGCCTCGCGTACGAGCCTCAGTTATCGCGTCTCGCGGTGCGCGGTGTGCGCGTTGCAACGCGGGCAGTGCTTCTTCATCTCAAGACGGTCCGGGTTGTTGCGCCGGTTCTTCTTGGTGATGTAGTTCCGCTCCTTGCACTCCACGCAGGCCAGCGTGATCTTCGGGCGGACGTCGGTGGCAGCCACGTGAGTGCTCCTTGACGAACGGATGGAATGAATTTAACGCAACAAAGAGTAGCCGATCGAAGGACCGACCCCACAATCGGCTACTGTGTGTAGCGGTGACCGGACTTGAACCGGTGACACAGCGATTATGAGCCGCTTGCTCTACCGACTGAGCTACACCGCTGTGATGCGATCGGACCCCGCCTTGCGGCGGGAACCTACACACCAGAGCCCCAAAACGGAATCGAACCGTTGACCTTCTCCTTACCATGGAGACGCTCTGCCGACTGAGCTATTGGGGCGAGCGATGAAGACATTACACGGTCGCCCGCCGTTCGCCCAAATCCGTTCCGCGGCACCCGCCCGCCCTGTTCCTCACGGTTACCCGAACGTTTCCCGAGCCACTGGTACGCCACGGGCGACGGGGGCGGCACGCGCCACTTCGGCCCCGGATGCGGCGCTCGTCTCTTCGGCACCACACCACACCGGTACGACTATTGCGCTCCTCCCGGCCCCGGCCGGGTCGTCACCCTAGGCTCGACTCACTCTCCGTGATCTTGCCCCCTGGTGCGCAGCCGCCCCCGAGCCACAGGAGCGCGATGCCCGACAGCCGCCCTCAGCCACCCCATTCCTCGTCTTCGTCGTCGGGACCGGCCGACTCGACCGCCCTGCTGCTGTGCGGGGCGCGGCTCACCGACGGGCGAACGGTGGACGTGCGGCTGGGCGGCGGGCGCATCGAGGCCGTCGGGACGGCGGGCACCCTGGCGACGGGGACCGCAGGCGCCCGTGTCGACCTCCGCGGCCATCTGCTTCTGCCGGCCCCCGCCGAGCCGCATGCGCACAGCGACACGGCCCTGTCGGCGGACGGCGACGGACCGGTGTCGTACGACTCCGAGGGGGTCCAGCGCCGTACGACCGAGGCCGCGCTGCTGCAGCTGGGACACGGCGCGACGGCCGTGCGCTCGCACGTGCACATCGGTGACGTACAGGGGCTGGACGCGATGGCGGCGGTGCTGAGGGCACGGCGCTCGCTGTGCGGACTCGCCGAGCTGACGGCGGTGGCGATGCCACGGGTGCTGACCGGGCTCGCCGGGGCGGACGGGCTCGCGATGCTGCGGGACGCGGTGAAGATGGGCGCGACGGTGGTCGGCGGCTGCCCGGACACGGACCCCGATCCGACCGGGTACGTGGAGGCGGTCCTCGAACTTGCCTCCGAGCACGGCTGCCCGGTGGACCTGCACACGGACGCCGACGATCCGGCGCGCCTCGCCCGGCTCGCGGCGATGGCGGGCGGGCTGCGTTCCGGAGTGACGGTGGGGCCGTGCGGCGGCCTCGGGCGCGTTCCGGCGAGGAGGGCCGCGCACGCCGCCGACCGGCTCGCCGCCGCCGGCGTGACGGTGGTCTGCCTGCCGCAGGGCGGTTGCGGCGGCGTCGACCGGCGCGGCACGGCTCCGGTACGGCTGCTGCGCTCGGCCGGGGTACGGGTCGCCGCGGGCAGCGGGGCGCTCAGGGATGTGTCGAATCCCGTGGGGCGCGGGGATCCGCTGGAGGCGGCGTATCTGCTGGCGTCGCGCTACGGGCTGCGCCCCGAGGACGCGTACGACACGGTGAGCGCGTCGGCACGGGCGGCGCTCGGTCTGCCGGAGGTGCGCGTGGAGGCCGGCTTTCCGGCGGAACTGCTCGCCGTGCGCGGCGACCGGCTGGCGGGCGCGTTGTCGCTCGCGTACAGCCGCATCGTGGTGCACCGGGGGCGCGTGGTGGCTCGTACGAGCGCGGTACGGGAGTACTGCAACTCGGCGGCGGCGGCGCTGGACCTGCCCAGACAGGGGCGGGCCCGGCCGTCGTGACGGCCGGCCGGCGGCGGCCACCGCTCAGTGTTGCGTGGTGGGTGCGGTGTGCTGTGGTGCGTACCGGTGAGAACCGAGCCACGCGTGACGACGTGCGTGAAGTCGTGCGGCGAAGGCAACCGTTCGGGCGTACGGTCGGAAACATGCGCATTGTCATCGCTGGTGGTCATGGTCAGATCGCGCTGCGGCTGGAGCGACTGCTCGCCGCGCGCGGTGACGAGGTCGCGGGGGTCGTCCGCCGTGCGGAACAGGCCGCCGACCTGCGGGCGGCGGGTGCCGAGTCGATCGTGTGCGACCTCGAATCGGCATCGGTCGAGGAGATCGCCGCGCACCTGGAGGGGGCCGACGCGGCCGTGTTCGCGGCAGGAGCGGGCCCGGGCAGCGGCGCGGCCCGCAAGTACACGGTGGACCGGGACGCGGCGATCAAGTTCGCGGACGCGGCGGAACGCGCCGGCGTACGCCGTTTCATCGTCGTCTCGGCCATGGGCGCTGACCCGGAGCACCATGGCGACGAGGTCTTCGACGTGTATCTGCGCGCCAAGGGCGAGGCCGATGCCTACGTACGCGCCCACAAGTCCCTGGACTGGACGATCCTGCGCCCCGGCGCGCTGACCAGCGACGCCGGTAAGGGCCTCGTACGTCTCGAGGCGCACACCGGCCGCGGCGCAATCCAGCGCGACGACGTGGCAGCGGTCCTCGCGGAACTCGTCGACACGCCTGCGACGGCCGGGCTGGTCCTGGAACTGATCAACGGTTCGACCCCTGTCTCCGTCGCCGTGAAGTCGGTGGCGGGGAACTGAGCGGGATGCCTGTGCAGGAGGGAATTCCGGCGGCGCGGGAGGCACTGCTGCGGCAGATGTACGAGGTGTTCTCCACGGACGGCCGGGACGCGTTCATCCCGCGCTGTCTGTCCACGGACGTCGACTGGCCGAATGTCCTGGACGGCGTACGGCTGCACGGGCGCGAGGAGGTACGCGCGTACTGGGCACGCCAGTTCGCTTCGGGCCATCCGCTCGTACGCCTGGAGGGGCTGCGTCTGGATGCGGACGGCGAGGCTGTCGTCGCGACCGTACGCCCCGGGATGCGCACGGAGGCGGGCGACCAGTGGGCGGCCGAGACGGTGGAGCACGTGTACCGCTTCGACGCGGAGGGCTTGGTGAACCGGATGGACGTGCGGCACTCGTGACGGTGCGTCGGGAGCGAACGGGGTTTCAGAAGAGGGGCAGTTGACCGGGGAACTCCGGTACGACGTACCCGTCGAGGGTGGTCTGCGCGGCATCGGCCTGCGCGAGCCGACGGGATCCGGGGCACGAGACGAGTTGCCCGCTGCTGCGCGCCCCTGGCGGGTCGTGCCGCGCGAACCGCCCTGCGACGACGGCGATTTCCCGACGGCACTCGGGGCAGTTCCTGCGGCGCGACGACATGTTCTCAGCGTACGAGCAACCCGGTCTGTGGATACGGTGAGCGACAGCTCACCGCTCGATCATGCTCCTCGTCCGCCGTCGTCCCCTGCCGCCCTTTCACGCGGTGTGCCCGTAAGAAGTGGATCCGCCATCAGTACAAGACCCGGTTTCCAGGAACCCCGGATCCTGGCAGGAATTGCCCAGTGCGCAGTAGCGGCAGTCGCTCTCGTGAACGTCTTGGCTGGGCCATCGGCGCTTGGTTCACTCCAGTCATCAACTTGTGGCGACCCCGGCGCATCACGTTGGAGATGATGCGTGCGAGCAGTCCGGATGCGGCGTCCGGTGTCGGAACCGGTCTGATCAATGCCTGGTGGGCAGCATGGGTCGCACAGTGGGCCGCCCCGAGCATTGGGGTGATCACGGGGCAGACGTATTCGCTCGCTTTTCGTGTGCTGTCGGAAGCACTGCCCGTTCTCGCGGCAGTATTGGTCGTGATCGTCGTTCAGCGCCTCACGGCCCTGCAGAGGGCCAGGGTGGAGATCACTGCGCTCACGCCGGCCGGCCGGCGTGAGCGCATCCGGTAGGAGCGAACCGACCACTGTCAGGCCCCGGGCGGCAGGGAACGCGATGTTCAGGAGCGGTGTCGCTGCCCGGGTGACTGCTTGCCCAGGCCGAGCGGCGCACGGGCCGCGGCCCACGGGATCGACCGCAGAACGGTCGTGGACGGCCTGAGGGGGCGCCCCCGCCGGGTGGCGCCCCCTCAGGTTTCGGACTCCGGCTGCGGTCAGATGGTGTTACTCGGCACCGGCGGTCTTACGACGACGCCACCAGACGAGACCGGCACCGGCCGCGAGGAGCGCGAGCGCCGCGCCTGCGATTCCGGCGATCTGGTGCCGTCGCCACCCTCAAATCCTTGCGGCTGTCGGCGGCAGGGGCGCGGTGGGCGCGGACGGGCGGGTGACGAACCTTCGATTCCTCGCTTCGGCAGTCACGTTGAGTCGGCTTGATCGGGCTCCAACACGATCCTGATATTGCGTTGGAAAAGCTTCGCCCATACCTCGTTGATAACCGGGGCGTGTTCAGGCTGTATTCTGCCTTCCTCGACGGAATCGACGATCGGGGATTCGCTCAGTATGGCCTTTCCTATCAGGTGAGTTCCGTCCCAGGTCTCAACGCAGGCCACACCGGCATGGACCGACCGAAAGCCTCGCGGCATTGGATAGACTTCCACCCCGGCAGCCTCAGCACCGTCCTCTCGGGTTTCGAGCAGGACCAGGCGCTGCCCCCGCACCCCCATCTCGGTGACATAGGTGTGTGTGCGGCCGAGCGTGTCATGCAGCGCCGTCCGTTGCACGATCGACCCGATGACCGGGTTGTGATCGAACGAGCACTTTTCGTACCACCAGGTTAATTCTCGATCCACCTCAGTCAGGTAGTAGTGGTGCCAGTTCCTGCGATAGCTGGCGAGTTCGGCCTCGGTAGAGGTGAAACGGGCTTGCAGTGACTCAGCCAGGAGTACGGTGACCTCGGCGAGAACATCGCGCTCATACTTTTTGACGATCAAGCTGTTGATGCCCGCCCCGAGGATTCCGCCGCCGACGGCGAGGGCGACTCCGCTGACCAACTGGTCGGCGACCGAATGCGGATCGTCGGTGGCCGTCTGGAAGGAGATGGCAAAGCCGACGATGAATGTGCCCAACAGCAAGACCATGTACTCGGTGGTGTCGGACCGCGCAGATCGCCCCTCCGCTGGCGGCATCTTCCACTCCTCGCATCCTTGCAGCGACTAGATGAGGCTCGCGGCGATCTGGGCGGCCTGGTGCCCCGTGGTGATGCCGAACTTGAAGCCGTGCCCGGAACACGCGCTCAGCAGGACGATCCCGGGTTGATGGCGCTCCACAAGGAAGCTCTCGTCGGTCGTGTTGGTGTAGTGGCAGACGCGGTGTCGGACTGGGGTGATCTGGATGTCGGGGGCAAGGCGTTGGGCGAGGAAGTCCAGTTGGGCGCGTACAGCCTTTTCCTCCGCGTGCGGATCACGGGGGGCGTCGGCAGCGATGGGTGAGGCAGGGGCATGGGTGCCGATGACATGGCAGCCGTTGCTCAGGTTGCAGACGCCGTAAAAAGTGTCCTCGGGGACTTCGGCCCAGCTGAACAGACGGCCGTCCCCTATCGGCCTGCTGGTGGTGAACAGGGTCTGGACCTGACGGGTGACGGTCAGCCGGTCGGCGGAGTCAGGAAGCAGGCGTGGCGTCCATGGACCCGCGGCGACGATGGCACGGTCGGCGTGGAGACGTTCCGTGGCGGTGTCCACGCGGACTCCGGTGGTGGTGCCGGACGACAGCCGGAGGACGGGAGTGCGCTCGCGCAGCACGACCCCGCTGTCTTCGACAGCCTCGCGCAGGGCCATGAGCACGGTGGCCGGATCCATCACGCCGGCGCCCAGTTCCACAACCCCGACCTCGCCCTCGTACAGGAAACCGCCCATTGCGGCCTCCTGTTCGTCGCCCGGTTGCAGGAGAACATGTTTCCTTTGGGTGGCCTGGAGGGAGCGCAGCGCATTCTGAATTTTTGGAGATTCCTGCGACCCGAAGTTGAGGCTGGGGCAAGAGCGGATGAGTGGACGGCCAAAAGATCTTTCCAGACCCCTCCAGCGCGCGTCTGTCTCGATCATCAATCGGGAGTACCGGGCGTCGTCATAGGCATATCTGAAGATCTTCATCCACCCTGCGGAGCTGGCTGCTTCGGCTCCGACGACCCTGGCCTCCAGGCAGACCACATCGAATCCGATGCGAGCCGCCGCCAGCGCAGCGGAGAGCCCCGCCACTCCGGCACCAATGACGATCAGCTTCCCCTGCTGTTTGGCACCCGGCATTTCTCTCCCCGTGTCCACAAGTCATCGATATTACTCTGCCAGAACGCGCGGGTCGATTCCCGGAAGCATGATTCGGTCGCGTCGGGAGTGTCAACTGACCTTGCCGACGTGATGTCGCGGGGCTGACGAGCAGTGATTGTCTTAGTGGGCCAGTTGCATAAGGTGCCCATGGGTGGCGGGCTTACCGCGGAACGACGAGCGTTTCGCGAGGACATACGGATACAGGCGGCCGAGTTATTCACCCACGGGCACGACAACAGCGTGGTCGCCAAGCAGTTACGAGTCAGCGTGCCGTCGGTGCAGCGCCGGCGCCGGGCGTGGGAGGTCGGCGGCACGTCGGCCTTACGGTCGAAAGAACCGGCGTCGAAGCCCAAGTTGAGCGAGGCGTTGTTCTTGGTGTCGGAGCTGTAGCCGGCCAAGGGGCCGGTGGCGCACGGCTGGCCGGATCAGAGCTGGACGCGGGCGCGGATCAAGACACTGATCGGGCGCCGGTTCGACAAGAACATGACGCTGTCGGCCCTCGCGCAGATGCTGCACCGGCACGGCTTCAGCCACCAGGTCCCGGCTCGCCGCGCGGTGGAGCGCAACAAGGAAGCCGTCACCGGCTGGAGGAAGGAGACCTGACCGCAGGTGGAAACGCCGTGGCGGCGCTCGGGGCCAGGCTGTGCTTCGAAAACGAGGCCGGCTTCTCGATGACGCCGCCCACCGTCCGTACCCGGGCCAGGCGCGGACACACACCCGTCGTCCGGGTGCGGGGCTGAACCGGCAGTTTGCGGACTTCCGCGCCGGCCAGGTGAGCGGCGACACCGACTGGCTCTGGGTGCGGCTGCTGGACGTCCCGCGTACGCCGACCGCGCGCGGCTGGTTCATGGACGGCGAGCTCGTCCTCGACGTCGACGACCCATTCCTCGGCGAGCACGGCCGCTACCTGCTGACCGTCCGTGACAGCAAGGCCGACTGCATCCCGACGGACCGGGAGCCCGACCTGTCCCTGGACGTGAGCGACCTGGGCTCGGTCCACCTCGGCGGTACCGCCCCGAGCACGCTCGTGCGTGCCGGGCACATCCGGGCCCACCGCCCGGACGCGGCCATCCTCGCTGACGCCCTCTTCCGCTCCGAGCACTCCCCGCACTGCCTGCACTGGTTCTGACCGCGCGCTCGCCGACCCTGCACAAGTCTCGTTGGGCGCCGTTTTGTTCGGCTGGATGGCGCGTTGGGTTTGATGCGGAGGGTCTCGTTGAGCGTCTGGTGCCGGATGAACTGTGGGAGCTGTTCAGGCGGGTGGTTCCGGAGACACTCATCCGGCGCCCGCAAGGAGGCGGCCGACGTCGTGCCGGCGACCGGGAGACGTTGCCGGCGATCGTGTTCGTGGCCACGTCGGGCTGCACCTGGCGGCAGTTGCCGCCGGTGTTCGGGCCGTGCTGGCAGACCGTGTACCGCCGCTTCGCCCAGTGGAGCCGTGACCGTGTCCGGGCACGGCTCCACCGCGTGATCCTGAACGTGCTCGGCAGCTGTGGAGAGCCGGACTGGTCCCGGTGTGCGATCGGCTCGGCGAGCATCCGCGCGGCCAAAGGGCGAATGTGACCGGACCGAATCCGACCGACCGAGGCGAGAAGGGATCGAAGATCCATCTGATCTGCGACCGCAACGGTCTGCCGATCTCGCTCGGCGTCTCCGCCGCCAACGTGCACGACAGCCTGGCTTTGCGGCCTCTCGTCCGGGGCATCCCGCCCATCCGCTCCCGACCAGGGCCACGCCGCAGGCGACCGGGCAAACTGCACGCCGACAAGGGCTACGACTACGGCCACTGCGCGGACGGCTTCGAGGCCGAGGCATCCACCCCCGGATCGCCCGCCGCGGTATCGACCCCTCCGGCCGCCTGGGCTGCCCCTGAGGGAGCGGCAAGCGCCGACATCACGGCGCTGCTGTGACCACGCAAGCGCTCCTCGGCTTGGAACAGCAGAACCCCGACAAGATGCTGTGACGCCGCCCACACCCCTTGCTCTCATCGGCCAATCGACGAGGCGCTCACGGTGACCCAAGGCGCACGACCCCGCGCAACCTTGGCTCGCGTATGGCCCGTAAACCCGGATCAACCCCGGGATCCGTATGGGCACAGCGTGAGACAAGTCACCCTGTTTCGATTCCGGCCGAAAGATCCTCCCCGGACACGAAGAGACCCCCTCTGATCTGCGTTTCCGCAGTTCAGAGGGGGTCTTCCCCAGTGTGGCGGCGCCAGGATTCGAACCTGGGAAGGCTGAGCCGGCAGATTTACAGTCTGCTCCCTTTGGCCGCTCGGGCACACCGCCGGGGGTTGCTGCTGTGGAGGCCGCTTTTCTGCGGTGCTCCCCGGCAACGACGTAAACGATACCTGATGCACAGGGGTGCTTCGCCACCCAATAGATCGCCGCCCTGAGGGGAGGGGGTGGCTAGGCTTATGCGGATGCGGCCCGGGATCGACGCCGGGCCAGGCGGCCGCGCTCCCGCACGCCTGCACGCACCCCGATCCATCCCGATACAAGGAGCCACAGGACATGGCCGACTCCAGTTTCGACATCGTCTCGAAGGTCGAGCGGCAGGAGGTCGACAACGCCCTCAACCAGGCCGCCAAGGAGATCTCTCAGCGCTACGACTTCAAGAACGTCGGCGCCTCGATCGCCTGGTCCGGCGACAAGATCCTGATGCAGGCCAACTCCGAGGACCGGGTGAAGGCCATCCTCGACGTCTTCCAGTCGAAGCTGGTCAAGCGCGGCGTCTCCCTGAAGTCGCTCGACGCCGGTGAGCCGCAGCTCTCCGGCAAGGAGTACAAGATCTTCGCGTCGATCGAGGAAGGCATCTCCCAGGAGAACGCGAAGAAGGTGGCGAAGATCATCCGTGACGAGGGTCCAAAGGGTGTGAAGGCCCAGGTGCAGGGTGACGAGCTGCGGGTCAGCTCGAAGAGCCGCGACGACCTCCAGGCCGTGATCGCCCTCCTGAAGGGCCAGGACTTCGACTTCGCGTTGCAGTTTGTGAACTACCGGTAAGCCCCGGTCCGCAGTCGGCAAGCCGGTCGGACGGTCGTACGAGGATGGGTGGGCACCCCGAGCGTGGGGGCCCACCCATCTCTGCTGCTGGCTGCGGCTTGGGGAGGCGCTCAGCGGCGTGAGTCGCCGAACAGGACGCGGTAGATGATCAGCAGCACGAGCGAGCCGCCGATGGCGGCTGCCCAGGTGGGGCCGTCGTAGAAGTGCTTGGTGATGGGGTGGTGCAGCCAGCGGGCGGAAATCCAGCCACCGATGAAGGCACCCGCGATACCGATGAGGGTCGTACCGATGAAGCCGCCGGGGTCCTTGCCCGGCAGCAGGAACTTGGCGATGGCGCCCGCCAGCAGTCCCAGAATGATCCAGCCGACAATGCTCATGCCGTGACCTTGCCTCTCCGCGCTGTGCCTGTGCTGTACTCCTGCTCCGGCCAGGCTGTGTGCATGCGCTGACACTTTGTGGTGCTGCCGGCGCGTTCGTTTGCGTTCGCGCGGGCGCCTCGTTGTCGGGGAGGACGCTTCCACCGCGTCCGCCGGTTGCAGGGCCGAGAGGTCGTTCGTCATCGGGGAGACCGCTTCCTGTGCGGTGACAGGCTCACCGTGGCTGCGGACGCGGGCGGGGGCGCTGGGCGTAGGGGGACGTGCCGTCCTACGAAGCCGGCGCAGTGCCCGTGCGTATCGGGAAGTCCGGCCACGGCTGCAGGTCCGCGCCGTCGTTGGACTCCTCGTACCAGCCCGTGCCGTCGAGCCAGGTCTGCAGCCAGTCGGCGAGGCCGGGGGCGTCCAGGTACCAGGCGTGGCCGGCCTCGTCGGCGTTCGGCTCGTAGAGCAGGACCGTGCCCTGCGGGGTACTGCAGTCGACACAGGCGTACATTCCGCAGCCCCAGTGGGATATCGGCAGGACGCCCTCCGGCCAGGGCCACTCGGGGTCCTTGCGGCCGCTCTCACGGTTCGCGAGGTACTGCGGGACGACCGCAGGCTCGCCGGCCGGCGGGCTGTCGAGCAGGGGCAACAGGCCGTACTCCGGGCCGAATCCGCCGTCTCCTATCCGCAGGTACAGTGCGGCGAGCAGCGGCGGCAGGGCGAAGCCCAGGGCTGCCTCGGCGCGGGCGAGCGCGGCCTGCTCCAGGGGCTCGGGAAGCGAAGGCCAGCCCCATGGCCGGGTGCTGCGGGCCTGTTCCGCCACCCTGTCCAGCAACTGCTCGTTCTCGGTCATGGATTCATGATGCAGGGCGCCACTGACAATCGGGCGGCCTGTGGACAACCCCCGGCGCCCTCATGCGAGGCGGACATCGACGCGTCGTTCCGTGAGGAAGACGAGCAGTTCCTCGAAGGACGGCGGGCGGTAGCCGGTGTGCGGGGTGACGCCGAGGCTGGACCGTGCGACCTGCGCGTCGTGCCAGACGAGGGTGATGGGCGGTGCCGCCCCCCAGCGGCCGCGCAAGCAGTCGTCGAGCGCGTCCAGGCCCCACCCGAAGTAGCCGCCGGGTCCGTTCACGGCTTCGCCGAGCGCACAGAAGAAGCCGGGGTGGTCGATGATGTGGCGTCCGTACAGGTGATAGGTGGCGCCGGATGACTGGTCCGGTCGGCCGCGCGGGTGGTTCTCCCGGGCCGTGCGGAGCCAGAACTCCCGGCCTCCCGTACTGCATCCCGCCCATAGGCCGGTCTCCGCCGGGCGTCCTCTCCCCCACAGCTCCCACACCTCCAGGGCAGCACGCGGCGGCCGTTCCGACCACGGTTCGAGGGTGAGGTCGACCAGGCCCCGGCCACGCGCGGACGGTATCCATGCGGTGAGTTCACCCTCGGCGGCGCTCTGGACGGGCCTGCCGGACGCGTCGACGCGCAGGAGCTTCGCGTGGCCCAGGTCCTCCTCCCCCGCGTCCAGCGCCTCGCGCAGGGCGCCGTGGGGCGTGCAGCCGAGCAGGCGCACCGGCGGATCCACGGGCTCGGGCCGTTCCTCCCGCACGTGCGCCAAGTCGCGGCAGGCGCCCCACGTTTCGCCTTCCTCGCCCAGCAGCCGATAGCCCGGGGAAAGGGGTGGGCACTGCGGGTAGTCGAACGGGTTGTAGTCGGGCTCGGTCCCCTCAACAGTGACATCCCTGCGCGTCAGGTCACGGGCGCACGGGCGGTCGCCGAGGAGACGTACGTCCGTGAGGTACCACTCACCGACCCCTGTGCCGCGCTTGTCGAGGATCTCCAGGGTGAGGAAGCCCAGCGGTGCCGAACCCTCGGCACGCGCGCCTGCGAGGGCGACCGCCAGTTCGCCCTCGGCCGTGCAGCCGAGGAGTTCGTATGTCCCGCGCGCGGGAGGGCGCGGGTCGGCAAAGAGGCCCTCGGTGTCCTCGCAGAGGGCCCAGGTCTCCTCATAGCCCTCCTCGCCCTCGAATTCGGCCTGCTGGTCGTAGGACAGCAGGACGTACTTCGGTGCTCCCACCCCCACTCGGCCCTGCTCGTCAGCGGGTCGCGAACGGCTGGTCCGTGGGCACGATTTCGCGCCCCAGCGGGAGCAGCGAGACCGGGATGAGCTTGAAGTTGGCGATGCCGAACGGAATGCCGATGATCGTGAGACACAGGGCGATGCCCGTGACGATGTGGGCGAGGGCCAGCCACCAGCCCGCCAGGATCAGCCACAGGACGTTGCCGATACAGGAGGGCGCCCCCGCGTCGCGGCGCTCGACCGTCGTATAGCCGAAGGGCCACAGCGCGTACACACCGATTCGAAACGCGGCGATGCCGAACGGAATGCCGATGATCGTGAGGCACAGAAGCACGCCCGCGAACAGGTAGCCGAGGAACAGCCAGAAGCCGCTCAGGACGAGCCAAATGACGTTCAGGATTGTTTTCACTGGTGGCGACCTGCCATCTGCTCGAGCCGGGCGATGCGCTCCGCCATCGGCGGGTGCGTGGAGAACATCTTCGAGAGTCCCTGGCCCGGACGGAAGGGGTTCGCGATCATCATGTGGCTCGCCGTCTCGATGCGTGGCTCGGGCGGCAGCGGGAGCTGCCTGGTACCCATCTCCAGCTTGCGCAGGGCGCTCGCGAGCGCAAGCGGGTCACCGGTCAGCTGGGCGCCGGACGCGTCCGCCTCGTACTCCCTGGAGCGGCTGATGGCGAGCTGGATGAGACTCGCGGCGAGCGGGCCCAGGATCATGATCAGCAGGAGACCCAGGATGCCGGGGCCGTCGTCGTCGTCCGAGCGGCCGACCGGGATCAGCCAGGCGAAGTTCACCAGGAACATGATCACCGAGGCGAGGGCGCCGGCCACCGACGAGATCAGGATGTCGCGGTTGTAGACGTGGCTCAGTTCGTGCCCGATCACGCCGCGCAGCTCGCGCTCGTCGAGAAGGCGCAGGATGCCGTCGGTGCAGCAGACGGCCGCGTTGCGCGGGTTGCGCCCTGTGGCGAACGCGTTCGGCGCGTCCGTCGGCGAGATGTAGAGGCGGGGCATGGGCTGACGGGCCTGGTTGGAGAGCTCGCGGACCATGCGGTACAGCGCGGGGGCCTCGAACTCGCTCACCGGGCGTGCGCGCATCGCGCGTAGAGCCAGCTTGTCGCTGTTCCAGTACGCGAACGCATTCGTGCCGATCGCGACGAGGAGCGCGACGATCAGACCCGTACGCCCGAAGAAGCTGCCGATGACGATGATGAGTGCGGACAGTCCCCCGAGGAGTACTGCAGTCCTGAGCCCGTTGTGCCGGCGGTGCACGGTACGCCCTCCAAGTGGTGCGGCAGGGGAACCCTTTGTCTGCGAATGCTGTTGACTCCACTTCTCAGTGGACCCTCCCGCACTGGTCAACGCCAGGCGGGGAGCGCAAGTTCCCTTGTGCGCGCACTGGAGCCGGTGGGCCGTCCGGGTGAGGCAGCAGCACCCTGCACGCGCGTGCCGCTTTCGTGGCCGGCGCGCGTGCAGGCGTCCGTCAGAAGAGACCGGTGGCGGAGAAGCGGAGCACCAGCTCGGGCGCTCCGGACAGGGTGATGCCCAGGACGGCGGTCAGCGCGATGGCAGCCGTGAGCGGGGCCGGGACCGGGTGCTTCTCGGGTGCGCCCTCGGGGGCGCGGAAGAGCAGTGTCGTCCACTGGAGGTAGTAGAAGAGCGCGATCACCACGTTGACTGCCATCACCACGGCGAGCCAGCCGAGGCCCGCGTCGACGGCCGCGGAGAAGACGGTGACCTTCGCGAAGAGGCCGATGATGCCCGGTGGGAGGCCGGCCAGGCAGAGCAGGAAGAATGCCAGGAGCAGAGCGGCCAGGGGGTTGGACGCGTACAGGCCGCGGTAGTCGGAGATGCGGTTCAGGGCCCTTGTACGGCCCACGAGGGCGGCCACTCCGAAGGCGCCGAGGTTCACTGCCGCGTACATGAGGGCGTACGCCACGGTGGATCCGATCGACTTCTGGGCGTCCTTGGAGTAGGCGGCCGCGGCGATCGGCACCAGGAGGTAGCCGGCCTGGCCGACGGAGGACCAGGCGAGCAGGCGTACGGCGCTGTACGCGCGCGTGGCCTGCTGCCGGAGCGCGCCGACGTTGCCGACGGTCATGGTCAGGGCTGCCAGCGCGGCGAGTGCCGGGCCCCAGACGTCGGAGTACGACGGGAGGGCGACGACGGTGACGAGGATCAGGCCGGAGAAGCCGACCGCCTTGCCGACGACCGACAGGTAGGCGGCGACCGGCAGGGGCGCTCCCACGTAGGTGTCGGGCACCCAGAAGTGGAACGGGACGGCGGCCGTCTTGAAGGCGAAGCCCACGAGAGTGAGGACGACACCCGTCTGGGCGAGCGTGTGGAGCCGGCCGTCGACGTGCTGGATGCGGCCGGCGATCTGGGTGAGGTACAGGGTGCCCGTGGACGCGTACACGAAGCTGATGCCCATGAGGCTGACTGCGGTCGCGGTGACGGACGACAGGAAGAACTTCAGGGCCGCTTCGGAGGACTTCTTGTCGCCGTGCCGGATGCCGACGAGGGCGAACGCGGGCAGGGAGGCGACCTCCAGGGCCACGATGAGGGTTGCCAGATCGCGGGAGGCGGGCAGGAGGGCGGCGCCGGCCGCGGAGGACAGCAGCAGGAACCAGAACTCCCCTTCGGGGAGTTCCTTCCTGGCGTCCTTCAGGGCGGTGACCGACAGCAGGGCTGCGAGGAGGGCGCCGACGAGGACGAGGAACTGGATGACGAGCGTGAAACGGTCCGCCGTGTAGCTGCACACGTGCGGGGCGCCCGTCAGGCAGAAGGTGGCACGGTCGCCGTCCAGGAGAGGCAGCAGCATGAGCGTCGCGACGGCCAGCCCCGCGATGGAGACCCAGCCGAGGAGGGCTTTGCTCCGCTCGCCGACGAAGAGGTCGGCGACGAGGACGACGAGTCCGACGACCGCCGCGATGGTGGGCGGCGCGATGGCCAGCCAGTCGACGGACTGGACGAGGGAGCTCATCGGGTGCCTCCTGCGAGGAGCTGCTGCACGGCCGGGTCGGTCAGACCGAGGAGGGCCTTCGGCCAGAGGCCGGCGACGACGGTGAGGGCGACGAGCGGCGTCCAGGCCGCGAATTCGTACGTGTGGACGTCGGCGAGCTTCGGGGCCTCCTGCGGAACGGCGCCCATGCACACGCGGCGGACCACGGCGAGCATGTACGCGGCGGTGAGCAGGGTGCCGAACGCGGCGATCGCCATGAAGGTCAGGAACGCGGGGCGGCTGAGGTCGGCGGCGGGCTTGAACGCGCCGAACAGCGCCAGCATTTCGCCCCAGAACCCGGCCAGGCCCGGCAGCCCGAGGGAGGCGACGGCGCCGAAGGCGAGCAGGCCGCCGAGGCGGGGGGCCTTGCCGTACAGGGCCGCGCCGGTCTCCTCGGCAAGGGTGTCGAGATCGGTCGTGCCCGTGCGGTCCTTCAGCGCGCCGACCAGGAAGAAGAGAAGGCCGGTGATGAGGCCGTGGGCGATGTTGGCGAACAGCGCGCCGTTCACGCCGGTCGGGGTCATGGTCGCGATGCCGAGCAGGACGAATCCCATGTGGCCGACCGAGGAGTAGGCGATGAGCCGTTTGAGGTCGCCCTTCGTACCCCGCTTGGCGAGGGCGAGGCAGGCGAGGGATCCGTAGATGATCCCGACGACGGCGAAGGCGGCGAGGTAGGGCGCGAAGGTGTGGAACCCGGCGGGGGCGATCGGCAGGAGGATTCGGACGAACCCGTACGTACCCATCTTCAGCAGGACACCGGCCAGCAGGACCGAGCCGACGGTCGGCGCGGAGGTGTGGGCGTCGGGCAGCCAGCTGTGCAGCGGCCACATCGGCGCCTTGACCGCGAGCCCGATCCCGATCGCCAAAACGGCGATGACCTGCACGGATGTGGTGAGCGACCGGCCGTTGTCAGTGGCGAGTGCCACCATGTCGAACGTGCCCGCCTTGATTCCGATCAGCAGCAGGCCGAGCAGCATGACGACGGAGCCGAGCAGTGTGAAGAGGATGAACCTCCACGCGGCCTGGGTCCGCCCCTCACCGCCCCAGCGGGCGATGAGGAAGTACATCGGGATGAGGACCATCTCGAACGCGAGGAAGAACAGCAGCAGGTCGAGGACGGCGAAGGTTGCGAGGGTGCCGGACTCGAGGACGAGCAGCAGGGCGACGAAGGCCTTCGGGGACGGGCCCGCGGGCAGCTTGAAGTACGAGTAGAGCGCGCAGAGGAAGGTCAGCAGCGCGGTCAGGACCAGAAGGGGGAGGGAGATGCCGTCGATGCCGAGGTGGATCCGCACGTCGAGTGCGGGGATCCAGCTGATGTCGGTCGTGGCCTGCATCTTCGATGGGTGGTCGTGGTCGAAGCCGAGCGCGAGGACGATCGCCGCGATGAGCACAGCGCCGGTGACCGTCACGCCGTGCCGCAGCACGGCCTGCTCGGGCGACTTCCCCTTCAGCCCGGGCGGGGCCGGCAGGAGGGCGGCGAGCGCGCCGATGAGCGGCGCGACGACGATGAATGCCAGAAGGAACTGCATCACGGACTCGCTGATATCGATCACGCCTGCTCACGCTCCCGTGGCGACGAGGAGGGCGGCCACCACCAGGACGACGGTGCCGGCGAGCAACGCGCTCACATAGGTCTGCACATTGCCCGTCTGGGCGCGCCGTACGGCGGCCCCGAGCAGGCGGGGTAGGGCGCCGGCGCCGCGTACATAGGTCTCGACGACCTCGCGGTCCAGGAACCGGACGAGACTCGCTCCGGCCAGGACCGGGCGGACGAAGAGCGCGTCGTACACGGCGTCCAGGTGGAAGCCGACGGCGGCGTGGCGGTGCAGCGGACCGAGCAGGAGGCGGGCCGGGTCCGCCGGGTCGGGGGCGTAGGCCACGTCGCCGTATGCGGGCGCATGGCTCGCGATGGCCTCGGCCTCCACCAGGCCGGCGTCCGCCTCGGGGTGGGCCGCGACCGCACCGTGGGGGTGCCCCTGCTCGAGCGAAGCCGAGAGTGGGGGAGGTACGCGGGCCGCGAGCGCTGTGGTGTGCCGCCAGGCGCCGTACGTCACGAGTCCGCCGACCAGGGCCAGGCCCGTGCCCAGGACGGAAGTGGTGAGCGTCGGGGTCAGGTCGCTGCCGTCGAACCAGTCGGGCAGTACGCGGTAGGTGAGCCCGAACGCGAGCGACGGCAAGGCGAGCACCCACAGCACGGCATTCATGACCAGGGGCTGTCTGCCGTGATCGGGGGCCTCGGCTCCGTGACCACGGAAGGCGAGCAGCCATAGGCGAGTCGCGTACGCGGCGGTGAGCAGGGCCGTGACCAGGCCGAAGACGAGGACGATCCAGCCCGCTGCGCCGGGGGCGTGTTCGGTGTGGCCGGTGGCGACGTGCTCGGCGGCGCCGAGGACGGACTCCTTGGAGAAGAAGCCGGCGAACGGCGGGATCGCGGCGAGCGCGAGGAGCGCCACGGTCATCGTCCAGTAGGCGTCGGGGACGCGGGCCCGCAGGTCCTTCATACGGGACATGGCGGCCAGCGAGTTGGTGCCGGCGGCGTGGATGATCACGCCGGCGGCGAGGAACAGCAGCGCCTTGAAGGCGCCGTGCGACAGGAGGTGGAAGACGGCGGCATCACGCTCGCCGACGGCGAGGGCGCCGGTCATGTAGCCGAGTTGGCCGATCGTCGAGTACGCGAGGACGCGCTTGATGTCGTCCTGGGCGAGCGCGGCGAGCGCCGAGCCGGCCATCGTGACGGCGGCCATGACGGCGAGGACCACCATCGCGGCCGAGGAGGCCTCGAAGACCGGAAGGAGACGGGCGATGAAGTAGACACCAGCGGCGACCATCGTCGCGGCGTGGATCAGCGCGGAGACGGGCGTGGGGCCCGCCATCGCGTCGGGGAGCCAGGTGTGCAGCGGGAACTGCGCCGACTTGCCCGCCACGCCGGCCAGGAGAAGCAGGGCGATCAGGGTCGGGTGGTGCAGTCCGCCGCTCGCGACGGTGCCGAGGACCTTCGTGATGCGGAAGGACCCGGCGTCGGTGCCGAGCGCGAACAGTCCGATGAGGAAGGGGACGTCGCCGAGCTTGGTGACGAGGAAGGCCTTGATGGAGGCGGCGCGGGCCTCCGGGGTCTCCCAGTAGTGGCCGACCAGGAAGTAGGAGCAGATGCCCATGACTTCCCAGCCGACCAGCAGCACGATCAGGTCGCCCGAGTAGACGACCAGGAGCATGGCGGAGGTGAACAGGGAGATGAGAGCGGCGTACGAGGGGTAGCGCGGGTCGTCCCGGAGGTAGCCCGTCGAGTAGATCTGCACACAGGAGGCGACGACGCCGACGAGGATGGCGACGAGGGCGGCGAAGCCGTCGATGTGCAGGGCGAGTTCGATCGGGACCGAGCCGGTGGGCGTGAGCTCGGTGGCGGAGTCGATGGCCCGGCCGCCGCCCTGGCGCGCGGCGACCAGCACGGCCAGCACCAGCGAGGTGAGGGTCGGCAGGACGGCGAGCGGGCGGACGAAGCCGGGGGCCGTGCGGCCGAGCAGCAGGCCGGCCGCGGCTCCCAGGAACGGAAGGAGGGGGACGAGGACGGCGAAGGTGGTCGTGGTCACGCGGTGGCCTCAGCCTTCTCAGCCGCGGGGGTGTCGCCTTCGTGGCCTTCGGCGGCGTCACGGAGTCGGTCGATGTCCGAAGTGCCGCGATTGCGGTAGACGGCGAGGACGATCGCCAGGCCGATGCCGATCTCGGCGGCGGCGATGGCAATGGTGAACAGGGTCAGCGCCTGGCCGGAGTGCAGCGTCTCGCGGGCGGCCCTGCTCAGCCAGACGTCGAAGGCGACGAGGTTGAGGTTGACGGCGTTGAGCATCAGCTCGACCGACATCAGGACGAGGATCGCGTTGCGGCGGGCGAGGACGCCGTACAGGCCCGTGCAGAAGAGGAGGGCGGAGAGTACGGCGGGGTAGGCGAGGTGCATCAGCGGACACCTTCCTGCTCGCTCCGGGTCCCCGGGGCTGCCGGGGCGCTCGCGCTGGTGGTCGCCGCGTCGGCCTTCGCCTTGCGGGAGAGGACGATCGCGCCGACCAGGGCGGCGAGGAGGAGGACGGAGAGGGCCTCGAAGGGGAGGACCCAGTTCTGGAAGAGGCTTGCGCCGGTGACCTTGGTGGAGCCGGAGGCGGCGCCGCCGAGGTCGATCCAGGTGGTACGGAAGGCGTCGACGACCACCCAGACCAGGGCGGCCGCGGCGGCGACAGCCACGGTGAGGGCGGCCCAGCGGTTGCCGGAGTCGGCGTCCGGGGAGCGGCCGATGGGGGCCTTGGTGAGCATCAGACCGAACAGGAGGAGAACGACGACGGAACCGACGTAGATGAGGACCTGCACCCAGGCGATGAACTCGGCAGTGAGCAGGAGGTACTCGACGGCGAGGCCGCCGAGGGTCATCACGAGCCACAGGGCGGCGTGCACCAGCTGCCTGGTGGTGACGGTGACGAGCGCGGCACCGAAGGTGACCAGGCCGACGAGGAGGAAGGCGATCTCGACGCCGGTCGGGGAGAGGAAGCCGTGTGTTCCGGCGGCAGCCGTGGTCAGCGCGGCGGAGGCGGGGCTCACGACTCTCCCTCCAGTGGCTCGGTCGGCTCGGCCTGCGCGGCCGCCAGTTTCTCGGCGGTCTTGCGGGCGGCGGCGATCTCCTTCGGTTCTTCGGCGCCGGGGTCGAGGGCGGGCGGGGCCGGCACGGTCCACATCCACTCGCGGAGCTTGTCGCGCTCGTGGGTGAGGTCGCGGATGTCGGTCTCGGCGTACTCGAACTCCGGGGACCAGAACAGGGCGTCGAAGGGGCAGACCTCGATGCAGATGCCGCAGTACATGCAGAGGGAGAAGTCGATGGCGAAGCGGTCGAGGACGTTGCGGCTGCGCTCGCGCCCGCCGGGGGCGGCGGGCGGCACCGTCTCCTTGTGGGAGTCGATGTAGATGCACCAGTCCGGGCACTCCCGGGCGCACAGCATGCAGACCGTGCAGTTCTCCTCGAAGAGGCCGATGACACCGCGGGTGCGGGGCGGGAGGGCGGGCAGGGCGTCCGGGTACTGCTCGGTGACGGACTTCTTCGTCATCGTGCGGAGGGTGACGGCCAAGCCCTTGGCGAGGCCGGAGCCAGGAATGGGGGGCATGGTTAGGAGATCACCACCTTGACGATGCCGGTGAGGGCGATCTGAGCGAGGGAGAGAGGGACGAGGAGAGTCCAGGAGAGCTTCTGGAGCTGGTCCTCGCGCAGGCGGGGGTAGGTGACGCGCAGCCAGATGACGACGAAGGCGAGGACCGCGGTCTTCAGGAGCGTCCACAGCCAGCCGAGGCCCTCGGCGCCCCAGGGTCCGTGCCAGCCGCCCAGGAAGAGGACGGTGGTCAGGCCGCACAGGACGATGATCCCGGCGTACTCGGCGAGCAGGAACAGGGCGAAGCGCAGGCCGGTGTACTCGGTGTACGCGCCGAAGATGATCTCGGAGTCGGCGACGGGCATGTCGAAGGGCGGGCGCTGCAGTTCGGCGAGGCCGGCGACGAAGAAGACGATCGCGCCGACGATCTGCCAGGGCAGCCACCACCAGCGGAACGCGTCGACGATGCCGGGCAGCGAGACGGTGCCCGCCGCCATGGCCACCGAGGCGGCGGCGAGCAGCATCGGGAGTTCGTAGGCAAGGAGCTGAGCGGCGGTACGGAGGCCGCCGAGGAGGGAGAACTTGTTGGCGGAGGCCCAGCCGGCCATGAGGGAGCCGAGTACGCCGACGCCCATGACGGCCAGGACGAAGAAGATGCCCGCGTCGACGATCTGGCCGACGGCGCCCTGGCTCGGGCCGATCGGGATGGCGAGGAGGACGAGGAGGTACGGGAGGAGCGCAACGGCCGGGGCCATCTGGAAGATGCGGCGGTCCGCGCCCGCCGGGACGACATCCTCCTTCTGCGCGAACTTCACCCCGTCGGCGACGAGTTGGGCCCAGCCGTGGAAGCCGCCGGCGTACATCGGGCCGAGGCGGCCCTGCATATGGGCCATGACCTTGTGTTCGGTCTGGCCGATGATCAGGGGGAAGGTGAGGAAGACGACGAACACGACGAGGAGTCGCAGGCCGACGTCGAGAGCGCCGTTCACCGCGTGCCTCCGGAGGGGTCGTCGGGGGTGGGGGTTTCGTCAGGGTTCGGGGATTTGGGGGGTTGGGTGCGGCCAGGGTGGGCTGCGCCGTCTGCGCCGTCGGCCTTGGTCTCGCCGACGGCCTCACCCTGGGGCTTGGACTCGGGTCCTGCCTCCGGCTTCGGCTCAGGCCCTACCTCCGGCTTGGACTCGGACCCTGCCTCCGGCTTCGGCTCGGGCCCTGCCTCCGGCTTCGGCTCGGGCCCTGCCTCGGGCTCCGTTGCGGGCTCCGCCTTCGCTGATGGCTCGGGAGCGGGCTCGGGCTCGTCGAAGGCCGGGCGGGCGTGGTGCCAGGGGGCGTCCGAGGTGCGCGGAGCGACGGACGGCTTGGGGGCCGTGTCCTCGGTTGCCGAGGCGCCCGCCCGTTGCGAGGCGGAGCCTTCGGACGCGCTGCGCGCACGACGGGGGCCGGCCGGAGCCGCAGTCTCAGCCGCGGCCTCAGCGCCGCCCTCCGCACCACGCTGCGACGCGGAGCCCTCGGACGCGCTGCGCGCTCGGCGCTGTGGAACCGGGGTCTCCGTCGCCTCGGACCCGGCCGGGGTCTGGCTTGCCGAGCCCTCCGCCGTCGTACGGGTGCGGCGTACCGGGCGGTCGCCCGCCGTGCGGCCCGCGGCTCGGGCCGGGCGGGCGGGAGCCGGGGGAAGCTGGCCCTTCAACGGGCCCCACTCGTTCGGGTCGGGGACGCCCGGCGGCAGCATCTGCCGGCGCTTGGGGCCGCCGTGCTCGGACTCGCCCGGTTCCTTCGCACCCGGCCAGGCCTTGGCGACCCGGGCCGCCAGGACGAAGTCCTTGCGCAGGGGGTGGCCCTCGAAGCCCTCGGGCAGGAGCAGGTGGTCCAGTGCCGGGTGGCCCTCGAAGGTGACGCCGAACATTTCGTGGGTCTCACGTTCGTGCCAGGCGGCGCCCGCGTAGATCTCCACTGCGGAGGGGAGGGCGGGGGCGTCGTGCGGGACCGTCGTGCGGACGAGAAGGCGGCGGACCGCGGACAGGGCCACCACGTGGGCCGAGATGCGCATGCCCGTGCCCGGTTCGTCGACGGCGCTCAGCCAGTCGAAGTACGTGCAGCCCAGGTCGTCGCGCGCAACCCGCAGCGCCGCGGTCCAGCCTGTCGGCGGCACGTCGACCGTCAGGACGTCGTACGACTCCTCGGCCGTGGCCTCGGGGCCGAAGAGGTCCTCGGCGGATGCGGGCAGCCAGCCGACCGCGGTCATCGCCCCACCCCCGAGCCGGAACCCGCCTCCGGACCCGCACCCGCACCCGCACCCGGCACGGAACCCGCGACCACGGGCGGCGGCTGGACAAGCCCGCTCTGCAGGGCGGCGGTGGACGGGCGCGAGGAGCCGTAGCGCTCTCCGAGGGACTCGCGCGCGATCTTCTCCTGGAGCTTGAGGATGCCCTGGAGCAGCGCCTCGGGGCGCGGGGGGCAGCCGGGGACGTACACGTCCACCGGAATGATCTGGTCGACGCCCTTCGTGACGGAGTAGGAGTCCCAGTACGGGCCGCCGCAGTTCGAGCACGCGCCGAAGGAGATGACGTACTTCGGCTCGGGCATCTGCTCGTACAGGCGTTTGACGGCGGGGGCCATCTTGTCCGTGACCGTGCCGGAGACGACCATCAGGTCGGCCTGACGCGGGCCGGGCGCGAACGGGATCACGCCGAGGCGGATGAAGTCGTGCCGGGCCATCGACGCGGCGATGAATTCGATCGCGCAGCAGGCGAGCCCGAAGTTGAAGACCCACAGCGAGTAGCGGCGGCCCCAGTTCAGGACCACCTTCATCGGTTCGGGGGCCAGACGGGCGAGCGCACCGAGCCGCTTCGGCTCCGGCAGAAGCACCGGCTCGGGAGCCGACGGAGTCGAGGGGTTCACGTCCATGTCAGGACGCCCTTCTTGTATGCGTACAGCAGTCCCACGGCCAGGAAGCCGAGGAAGACGAACATCTCCACGAGCGTGGTCGCGCCGTAACGGGGATCGGCGAAGACCGTCGCCCACGGGAAGAGGAAGATCGAGTCGACCGCGAAGATCACGTACAGGAACGCATAGACGTAGTAGCGGACCTGTGTGTGGGCCCAGCCCTCGCCGACGGGATCGACGCCGCACTCGTATGTCAGGAGTTTCTCGGGGGTGGGCACGACGGGGCGCAGCAGGCGGCCCGCGCCGAAGGCGACGGCGACGAAGAGCACGCCGACGACGGCGAGCAGCCCGACGACGGAGTAGGACTGGAAGTAGCCCGCTGCCACGACGTTCCCGGCACCCCCGGTGCTCCCGGTTTCCGCCACGACGGCGACGGCGGTCGGATCCGGCACGTCAGCCCCTCGCTCCCTGACCTCGTGACCCTGGTGAACCTTGTGTTCGACGATCTGTACGCACGGGAGTCTAGGCCCTGCTAAAGAGAGCGTAAGCAGCCTGTCCACAGAGAGCGTAAGCAGCCTGTCCACGCCTGGAGGTGTCCGGGGAGGGTGGGGTTTCCCTCAGGGGACCTCGGCGGCCCGCCTCATGGTGTCGAGGAGCGCCGCACGGCAGGCTGGCGGACATGACCGAACGAGGCCGACAGATTTGCCGACAGATATGACCGAACCCATCACCAGCCTCAGGGCCCGGAACGGCCGGCATCACGGGTCCCCGCGCTTCACCCTGGACGACGAGCACCCGCCGCCCCTGCGCTTCGCCCTGGACGGCTGTACCTGGCGCGAGATCACACATCTCCTGGCGAATCTGCCGATGTCGCTGGTCGGGTTCACCTACGTCGTGACGGTGCTGTTCACGGGTGCCGGGCTGACGATGACCGTGATCGGTTTCCCGCTGCTCGCTGCCGGGCTTCTGGGCGCGCGGCAGCTGGGCAAGCTGGAGCGGTTGCGGGCCAGGGCGCTGCTCGGGGTGCGGGTGGAGGAGCCGACTCCGCTGCCGTTGCGCAAGGGCGGCGGGGTGTTCCAGCGGCTGTGGTTGGCGCTGAAGGACCCGGTGGGCTGGCGGACGGTCCTGTACGACTTCGTCCGGCTGCCCTGGGGGATCCTGACGTTCACGGTGACGCTGGTGTCGCTGTTCGTCCTGTGGCCGGTGCTGCCGTTCATCGCGCGCGGGCTGACCAACGTGGACCGGGCGATGGTCCGCTGGCTGCTGTCCCCCTCCGACGAGCTCGAGCGGCGTATCGCCGAGCTGGAGTCCGACCGCGGGGTGGTCGTGGACACGGCCGCGGCCGATCTGCGGCGCATCGAGCGCGATCTGCACGACGGGGCGCAGGCCCGGTTGGTGAACCTCGCGATGGGGCTCGGACTGGCCAAGGAGAAGCTGCTCGAGGACCCCGACTCGGCGGCGGCGATGGTCGAGGAGGCGCACGGTGAGGTGAAGCTGGCGCTGCAGGAGCTGCGGGACCTCGCGCGGGGTATCCATCCGGCGGTCCTCACGGACCGCGGCCTGGACGCCGCACTGTCGGCGGTGGCCACGCGGTGCACCGTGCCGGTGAGGGTGACCGTGGATCTGGACGCGAGACCGGCCGCGGCGATCGAGGGCATCGCCTACTTCACGGTCTCCGAACTGCTGCAGAACATCAGCAAGCACAGCGGCGCGAAGTCCGCCTCCGTCGACGTGTGGAGGACGGACGAACGGCTGCTCATGCAGGTATGGGACGACGGCCGCGGCGGCGCCCGCCTGGACGGCGGCACCGGCATGGCGGGGCTCGCGGACCGGCTGGACGCGGTCGACGGCCTGTTCGTCATCGACTCGCCGGTGGGCGGCCCGACGACGATCACGGCGGAGCTGCCGTGGCGGGACCGGGGGGACGAGGCGCGGCGGAGGTAGCGCTTCGCGAAGAGGGGGCATGGGGGTAGATCCGGGTGTTCGGGGAGTGGGGGTAGATCCGGGTGTTCGGGGAGTGGGGGTAGATCCGGGTGTTCGGGAGGTGGGGAAAACCCCCGGTTCAAGACGCCGACCCGCTCCATGGCCCGGCGGGCACGGGGACAGCAGGGTGGAGTTACGAACCGGCGAACCGGCCGAGCGGGCCGACCGCGCCGGGGTGGAGGAGCCGACCGCGCCGGGTCGGCCGACGAGGAGAACGGACGACGCCGATGGCCACGCAGTACGGGCAGAGGTACGGAGACTGCGGCGGCCCTGGATCCCAGGGCGCCGGGGGGCGGCCGCACCGGCTTCCGGTCGCGCTGCGGGCGCCGATCGAGGGGCGCAGCTGGGCCGAGTTCTGCTATCTGGTGCTGAGCCTGCCGATCGGGATCATGACGTTCACGTACAGCGTCACGATGTTCTCGATCGGGGCCGGGCTACTGGTGACGTTCCTGGGGATCCCGGTGCTCGCGGTGGCCCTCGCGGGGTGCCGCGGGTTCGGGGCCCTGGAGCGGGCACGGGCGCGGGGGCTGCTGGGGCTGGAGGTGGCCGACCCGGAGCCGCTGCCGATGAAGCGGCGCGGGCCGATGGCGTGGATCGGGGCGATGCTCAAGAGCGGGACGTCCTGGCGGCACATGCTCTACACGGTGCTGCAGTTCCCGTGGGCCGTGTTCTCGTTCGTCGTGGGGGTGACCCTGTGGACCTGCGGATGGGCGCTGCTGACGTATCCGCTGTGGTTCTGGGTGTTTCCGATGTACGTCGGGCAGGGCGGGCTTCAGCTCTATGCCGACGAGACGCATCACGTGTACCTCGACAACCCGTTCGAAATCACGGTGACGGCGCTGGTGGGACTGCTGTTCACGCTGGCCACGCCGTGGATCGTCCGGGGGCTGACCACGGTGGACCGGCTGCTGGTGCACGGCCTGCTCGGTCCGTCGCGGCTGGCGACGCGGGTGGTCGAGCTGGAGTCGGACCGGGGCGTGGTGGTCGACACGGCTGCGGCGGATCTGCGGCGCATCGAGCGGGATCTGCACGACGGGGCACAGGCCCGGCTGGTGGCGTTGGCCATGGATCTGGGGCTGGCGAAGGAGAAGCTGGCGGAGGATCCGCGCGCGGCCGCACGGATGGTGGACGAGGCGCACGGCGAGGTGAAGACGGCGCTGCAGGAGCTGCGGGACCTGGCGCGCGGCATCCATCCGGCGGTCCTCACCGACCGCGGTCTGGACGCCGCACTGTCGGCGGTGGCGTCGCGGTGCACCGTGCCGGTGCAGGTGGAGGTGGATCTGCCGTCGCGGCCGGCGCCGGCGATCGAGGGGATCGCGTACTTCACGGTCTCGGAGCTGCTGCAGAACATCAGCAAGCACGCGCGGGCCTCGCGGGCCACGGTGGATGTGTGGCGCGTGGATGACCGACTGCTGCTCCAGGTCGTGGACGACGGAGCGGGCGGCGCGGATGCCTCGGGCGGATCGGGGCTGGCCGGGCTGGCGGGGCGGCTCGATGCGGTGGACGGGATCCTGGTGGTGGATTCACCGGCCGGGGGGCCCACGCGGATCACTGCGGAATTGCCGTGGCGGGCGTGAGCACGTGATGAACGCCAACGCCGGATGAACGCCAAGGACTGAGCCTCCCCACCCCGGAACCGACCTCCTCCGCCCCCTCCCGGGCCCCGAACGACCTCCTCCGCCCCCGTCCCAGGCCCCGAACGACCTCCTCCGCCCCCGTCCCAGGCCCCGAACGACCTCCTCCGCCCCCGTCCCAGGCCCCGAACGACCTCCTCCGCCCCCTCGCCCGCCCCGAATAGCCTCCCCCGCCCCCCTCCCGGGCCCCGAACGACCTCCCCCACCCCCTCGCCGCCCCGAACGACCTCCCCCACTCCCGTCTCCGCCCGAGCTAGGGGGTCCCCTGAATTCCCGGTCCCCGGCGTCCGATTCCCGGCGCCGGGCTCCACACCGGTCCGGATGCTGGAATGCTGGGGCTGTCGTACGGACGGCAACCATCCCGGGCCGACGCCGGTGCGGGCCGGGAACAGGCTGTGGGGGGCCGAGGATCGTGGAGGACAGGGTGCGGGTGGTCATCGCCGAGGATTCAGTGCTGCTCAGGGAGGGCCTGACCCGGCTGCTGACCGACCGCGGGCACGACGTGGTCGCCGGTGTCGGCGACGGGGACGCGCTGATCAAGACCATCACCGAACTGGCGGACCGCGGCGAGCTGCCCGATGTCGTCGTCGCGGACGTGCGGATGCCACCCACCCATACGGACGAGGGAGTCCGGGCCGCCGTACAGCTGCGCAAGGCGCATCCCGGGCTCGGCGTGCTGGTGCTGTCGCAGTACGTCGAGGAGCGGTACGCCACCGAACTGCTGGCCGGTTCCAGTCACGGCGTCGGCTATCTGCTCAAGGACCGGGTGGCCGAGGTCCGCGAGTTCGTGGACGCCGTGGTGCGGGTGGCCCAGGGGGGCACCGCGCTGGACCCGGAGGTCGTCGCACAGCTGCTCGGGCGCAGCCGCAAGCAGGACGTGCTCGCCGCGCTCACCCCGCGTGAGCGGGAGGTCCTAGGGCTGATGGCCGAGGGACGGACGAACTCCGCGATCGCCCGGCAGCTCGTCGTGAGCGACGGAGCCGTCGAGAAGCACGTCAGCAACATCTTCCTGAAACTCGGCCTGTCGCAGAGCGACGGGGATCACCGGCGTGTTCTGGCCGTCCTCACCTACCTCAACACATGATCGGCTGACACTGTGTCAGGAAACGTGACGAGGCGTGAGCGGGCCGAGCGGCGCGTCCGGTCCGCGCCGGGCACCACAACGACTCCAGCGCCGTCGAGTACCTCTGAAGCACCAGAACCAAAGGATGAGCAGGGAGCGTCTTCAAAAGCAGCGCCGGGAGCCGAGTAAATCATGACAAGTCAGGGCGTCGGACCGTCTCACCGTGGTGTCCATCATGCGAACGGCCGAGGGAAGGCGACCCTAACCGACGTAGGGTTGATCCTGGGAAGGCCGGTGGGACGGCCACTCCCGGACAGCCGCCTCGAGGGAGGTCCAGTTCAGTGACCAGCCAGGTCAGCAGGACAGCGGAGCAGGCCGACGGAGCCGTCGTGGGAGAACAGCGCAAAGCGGCGGGCACCAAGGACGTGCGCAAGCTCGACCGGGTGATCATCCGGTTCGCGGGAGACTCCGGTGACGGTATGCAGCTCACCGGTGATCGCTTCACCTCGGAGACGGCGTCCTTCGGCAACGACCTGTCCACCCTGCCCAACTTCCCCGCCGAGATCCGTGCCCCCGCAGGGACCCTGCCGGGTGTCTCGTCGTTCCAGCTGCACTTCGCCGACCACGACATCCTCACCCCCGGTGATGCGCCCAACGTCCTGGTGGCCATGAACCCGGCCGCACTGAAGGCCAACGTCGGCGATCTGCCGCGCGGCGCGGAGATCATCGTCAACACGGACGAGTTCACCAAGCGCGCGATGCAGAAGGTCGGCTACGACGCCAGTCCCCTGGAGGACGGGTCGCTGGACGGGTACAACGTCCACCCCGTGCCGCTGACGACGCTCACCGTCGAGGCGCTCAAGGAGTTCGACCTCACCCGCAAGGAGGCCGAGCGCAGCAAGAACATGTTCGCGCTGGGCCTGCTGTCGTGGATGTACCACCGGCCGACCGAGGGCACCGAGAAGTTCCTGAAGTCGAAGTTCGCCAAGAAGCCGGACATCATGCAGGCGAACATCGCCGCGTTCCGGGCCGGCTGGAACTTCGGCGAGACGACTGAGGAGTTCGCGGTCTCGTACGAGGTGGCGCCGGCGGTCAAGGCGTTCCCGGTGGGCACGTACCGCAACATCTCCGGGAACCTGGCCCTGGCGTACGGGCTGATCGCCGCCTCGCGCCAGGCCGACCTGCCGCTGTTCCTGGGCTCGTACCCGATCACCCCGGCCTCGGACATCCTGCACGAGCTGTCCAAGCACAAGAACTTCGGGGTGCGGACCTTCCAGGCCGAGGACGAGATCGCCGGCATCGGCGCCGCGCTCGGCGCGGCCTTCGGCGGCTCGCTGGCCGTGACCACGACCTCCGGGCCGGGTGTGGCCCTCAAGAGCGAGACCATCGGCCTCGCGGTCTCCCTGGAGCTGCCGCTGCTGGTCGTGGACATCCAGCGCGGCGGGCCCTCGACCGGTCTGCCGACCAAGACCGAGCAGGCCGATCTGCTCCAGGCGATGTTCGGACGCAACGGCGAGGCCCCGGTCCCGGTGATCGCCCCGCGCACCCCCGCCGACTGCTTCGAGGCGGCCCTGGAGGCGGCCCGCATCGCGCTCACCTACCGTACGCCGGTCTTCCTCCTCTCCGACGGCTATCTGGCCAACGGCTCCGAGCCCTGGCGGATCCCGGAGCTGGACGAGCTGCCGGACCTGCGGGTGCAGTTCGCCCAGGGCCCGAACCACACGCTGGACGACGGAACCGAGGTGTTCTGGCCCTACAAGCGCGACCCGGGGACCCTCGCCCGACCGTGGGCGATCCCCGGCACCCCGGGCCTGGAGCACCGCATCGGCGGCATCGAGAAGCAGGACGGCACGGGCAACATCTCCTACGACCCGGCCAACCACGACTTCATGGTGCGTACGCGCCAGGCGAAGGTGGACGGCATCGAGGTCCCGGACATCGAGGTCGACGATCCCCACGAGGCGAAGACCCTGGTGCTGGGCTGGGGCTCGACATACGGGCCGGTCACCGCGGCGGTACGGCGACTGCGCGCGGCCGGCGAGTCCATCGCGCAGGCCCATCTGCGTCATCTGAACCCGTTCCCGGGGAATCTCGGCACGGTCCTGAAGCGTTACGAGAAGGTGGTGATCCCCGAGATGAACCTCGGACAGCTCGCCACGCTCATCCGGGCGAAGTACCTGGTCGACGCACACTCGTACAACCAGGTCAACGGCATGCCGTTCAAGGCCGAACAGCTCGCCGCGGCTCTCAAGGAGGCCATCGATGGCTGAGACGTCCACGGAAGGCACGGGCACGATCGAGGCGCTTTCCCTCGTTCCCAAGGCCGTGGCCAGGCAGTCCATGAAGGACTTCAAGTCCGATCAGGAAGTGCGCTGGTGCCCCGGCTGCGGTGACTACGCGATTCTCGCCGCCGTCCAGGGCTTCATGCCGGAGCTGGGCCTGGCACGGGAGAACATCGTCTTCGTCTCGGGCATCGGCTGCTCGTCCCGCTTCCCGTACTACATGAACACGTACGGCATGCACTCCATCCACGGCCGTGCGCCCGCGATTGCGACCGGCCTCGCCAGCTCGCGCCGTGATCTGTCCGTATGGGTGGTCACCGGTGACGGCGACGCGCTGTCCATCGGCGGCAACCACCTGATCCACGCGCTGCGCCGCAACGTCAACCTGAAGATCCTGCTGTTCAACAACCGGATCTACGGTCTGACCAAGGGCCAGTACTCGCCCACCTCCGAGGTAGGCAAGATCACCAAGTCGACGCCGATGGGCTCGCTGGACGCGCCCTTCAACCCGGTGTCGCTGGCGATCGGCGCCGAGGCGTCCTTCGTTGCCCGTACCGTCGACTCCGACCGCAAGCATCTGACCGAGGTGCTGCGCCAGGCCGCCGCTCACCCGGGCACCGCGCTGGTGGAGATCTACCAGAACTGCAACATCTTCAACGACGGCGCCTTCGACGCCCTCAAGGACAAGGACACCGCCGAGGAGGCCGTGATCCGCCTGGAGCACGGTCAGCCGATCCGCTTCGGTCCGGACGGATCGCGCGGTGTCGTACGGGACGGGCGGACCGGTGATCTGAAGGTGGTCACGGTCAGCGCGGAGAACGAGGCGGACATCCTCGTGCACGACGCCCACACCGCGTCGCCCACCACGGCGTTCGCGCTCTCCCGGCTGGCCGACCCGGACACCCTCTACAACACCCCGATCGGGGTCTTCCGCTCCGTCGAGCGGCCCGTCTACGACACCCAGATGGCCGACCAGCTCGAAACGGCCATCGAGCAGAACGGCAAGGGCGACCTGGCCGCGCTGCTCGCGGGCGGCGACACCTGGACGGTCGTCGGCTAGGGGACGACCACTGGATTCACGAGGCCCGGGCGCTCGCCGCCCGGGCCTCGTCGTATGCCTGGCGGGCCTTCTCCACGTCGTCCATCCGCTCCGCGGTCCAGGTCGCCAGCGCCTTCACCTGCATGGCGGCCTCGTGACCCAGTTCGGTGAGCGAGTAGTCGACGCGCGGCGGGATCACGGGCTTGGCGTCCCGGTGGACCAGACCGTCACGCTCCAGGGTCTGCAGCGTCTGCGTGAGCATCTTCTCGCTGACCCGGCCGATCGCGCGGCGCAGCTCACTGAAGCGGTGGGGGCGTTCCATCAGCTCGATCAGGACGAGGACGCCCCAGCGGCTGGTGACGTGCTCCAGGACGAGGCGGTAGGGGCACATCGCCTCACCGGTGTCGTACTTGCCGGTCACTGTGGTACTTACGGCCATGCCAGTACCTTACTTCAAAGTGGGTACTTTCGGAGAGTTAGCGCATGTCCTAGGGTTAGCGACAGAGCCCCCTACGAGGAGATTTCCATCATGAGCATCGTCGTCACCGGAGCCACCGGGCACCTCGGCCGTCACGTCGTGGAGCAGCTGCTGGAGAAGGTTCCGGCCGACCAGATCACCGCGGTCGTCCGCACCCCGGAGAAGGCGGCCGACTTCGCGGACCGCGGCGTGAAGATCGCGGTCGCCGACTACAACACCCCGGAGACCTTCGACAGCCTCTTCTCCGCGGGCGACAAGGTGCTGCTGATCTCCGGCAACGAGTTCGACAAGGGCCGGGTCCAGCAGCACAAGGTCGTCCTGGACGCCGCCAAGGCCGCCGGTGTGGCGCTCTTCGCCTACACCAGCGCCCCGGGCAGCCTGACGGCCGCTCTCGCCGACGACCACCGGGGCACCGAAGAGGCGATCCTGGCCTCGGGCGTGCCGTACGTGCTGCTGCGCAACGGCTGGTACAACGAGAACTTCACCGAGCAGCTCGCGCCCGTGCTGCAGTACAACGCCGTCACCCAGGCCGCCGGTGACGGGCGGGTCAGCTCGGCCTCCCGTGCCGACTACGCGGCCGCCGCGGTCGCCGTACTGACCGGCGAGGGCCATGAGAACAAGACGTACGAGCTGGGCGGCGACGAGGCCTGGAGCTTCGCCGAGTACGCGGCCGAGCTGAGCAAGCAGACCGGCAAGGAGATCGCGTACAACGCCGTCTCCGTCGAGGCCTACACCGGCATCCTGACCGGCGCCGGTCTGCCCGAGCCGTTCGCCGCGATTCTCGCGGGCGTGGACGCCTCCATCGAGAAGGGCGAGCTGGTCGTCGCCACCGGCGACCTCTCGCGCCTGGCCGGCCGCCCGACCACCCCGATCGCCGAGTCGATCACGGCCGCGCTCAAGGGCTGAACTCCCCCGTCGGGTCCTTGAGCCTCCCGACCCCCGCCTGTCATGACCGTATGCCGATACGGGCATGACAGGCGGGGGTGCTCGCGCTACCTTCATGGATGCTGCACCGGGGCAGTCGCGCGAGTAGGAGGGGCCCGTGGTCGAGAAGTCGAAGGGTGAGCGGCGGACAGGTCTGCTGAACGGCTTCGCGGCGTATGGGATGTGGGGGCTCGTACCCCTGTTCTGGCCGCTGCTGAAGCCCGCAGGGGCGGTGGAGATCCTCGCCCACCGGATGGTCTGGTCCCTGGTCCTGGTCGCCGGCGCGCTGCTGGTGATGCGACGCTGGTCCTGGGCGGGCGAGCTGCTGCGGCAGCCGCGCAGGCTGGGGCTGATCACGGTCGCCGCGGCCGTCATCACCGTGAACTGGGGCGTCTACATCTGGGCCGTGAACAGCGGCCACGTGGTGGAGGCCTCGCTCGGCTACTTCATCAACCCGCTCGTCACCATCGCGATGGGTGTGCTGATCCTGAAGGAGCGGCTCCGGCCCGTCCAGTGGGCGGCGGTCGGGGTCGGCTTCGCCGCCGTGCTCGTCCTGACCATCGGCTACGGCCGTCCGCCGTGGGTCTCCCTCTGCCTCGCCTTCTCCTTCGCCACCTACGGCCTGGTGAAGAAGAAGGTCAACCTGGGCGGCATCGAATCGCTGGCCGCGGAGACGGCCGTGCAGTTCCTGCCCGCGCTGGTGTATCTGCTGTGGCTGACGGCGCACGGCGACTCGACCTTCACGACGGACGGCCCGGGACACGCGGCGCTGCTCGCCGCCACCGGTGTCGTCACCGCGCTGCCCCTCGTGTGCTTCGGCGCCGCCGCGATCCGCGTGCCGCTGTCCACGCTCGGTCTGCTTCAGTACCTGGCGCCGGTTTTCCAGTTCCTGCTGGGCATCCTCTACTTCCACGAGGCCATGCCGCCCGAGCGCTGGGCGGGCTTCGCACTGGTCTGGCTCGCACTGGCGCTGCTGACCGGCGACGCACTGCGCACGGCGCGCCGAGCGGCCCGTGTGCTGGGCAGCGGGATGGGCGTGCCGGGCGCCGCCGTCGGAAACGGAGCGGTGAGCGCGCCGCGCACGGCGGCGGACAGTGTGGCTGCGGGGCCCGATCCGGTGGACGCGTAGTCGGTGGCCCGCCCAGATGCCTCCGTGCCCGTCCTCAACTACGGGACGGGCCGGGGGCGCCCTTGCTCGAAGAGCCCAGGCATGCCCGGGGAGAACGACGCTCCAGTCGGCTTGGGGAGCCCCACGTTGTGAACGGTCACCGTGCGTTCGAGTGCTCGCCGCCGGTGGACGCGCGGGCCCGTTCGGCCAGGCGGCCCATGCGGCTGCGGGCCTTCTCCAGCTGGTCGAGGTCGTCGGCGGCGGGGCCCTCGTCGGCGGCGAGTTCCGTCCATACGGCGATCAGGTCGCGGCCGAGGTGCATGCCCTGCATCGGGTCGCGGACCGCACGCCAGGCTGCTGCCGCGCTCTGCACGTTGCCGTACGCGCCGCGCGGGTCGCGCAGCCGGTGGCGAATCCGGGCGAGGTCGAGCGACAGATGGAAGGAACGCAGCGGGTCGCCGGCCAGGTAGGCGATGTACGCGGTGAGTTCGTGCAGGCGCAGGACGTCGGGGTGGTCGGAGCCGAGGGTCGCGGCGGCCTCGGCCACGGTCTGCTCCGCGAGGCCGGCGGCCTCCTCGATACGGCCCTGTTTCACGGCCTCGTTGATCCGGGCCATGGGCTCGGCGATGGGCCCGCGCGTACCCACGGCCGACGCGGTCCCGGACTCGACCCCGAGTACGAGCTCCGCGACGGAGTCAAACTCGCGCACAGGAGGTTCCTTGACCTCGTCGTCCCTGTCGGCGGCGACCGGGACGGCTTTCGGAGCCGGCGTGGTTTTCCAGCCGGGAACCGAGTAAGGGCCGGCCTGGGGACCGGGACCGAGGTCGGGGGCCGCTTCCGTGATGGGAGGCATGACGACTTCGGGTGCTTCCACGGAAGAAGGCGCGGGGGTGGGCCAGATGGGGGGCTTGGCCGTCACCGGAAGCGGGGAAGAGGCATCGGGCGTTGACGGCGTACGGGGCGCGGTCTGCGGCTCCGGGGATGTGACGGGGGATACCGGCGGGGCGGGCGGCCGGGCAGGGATGGCCGGGGGCGGACCGAAGGTTCCCGTCGGCGGGGAGACCGTGCCGGGGGCGTGCGGTCGGGGCGCCGGCGGACTGCTGTCGTCGGAGGCGCCGGGCAGGACCTGGGCCGGCCCGGACGTCGCAGTGATCAGCGCACTCTGCTCGGGCACGGCCCGCAGCACGAAGGTGGCGACGGTGCCACCGGGGCGCCCAGGAGCACCGTCGGGAGCGTGAGCACCGTCGGGAGCGTACGCATCGGGTTCCGGACAGGTCTCGGAGGCCGACGGCGAGGCCGGGGCGGGCTGCGGTGCGGACGCGGATGACTGGTCTGCTGCCGCCTCCGGTACGGCGCGCAGCACGTGGGTACGAACCTCGACGCCGGTCGGCGGGGACGTCGGAGGTGTCGATGGTGCGTTCGGGTCCTGTACCGCCCTCAGGGGGACCGTGGGGGCCGTTGTGCCGGGCGTGGGCTGCTGGGCCGACGAGGGCTCGTGGACCGGCGTCGGCGGCTGAACCGGCGCGGGGCGGTGGGGCACTGCCGGCCTGTCGGGCGACTCAGGGGACTGCTCGGGCCGCCGGTCCGCCGCGGCGTGCATCGCGGGCTCCGGCGTCGGCCAGGGCGCTCCCCGTTGTCCGGAGGTACTCGTCGGCCGCTCGGGGCGCTGCGCCGCCGCCTCCGGCACCGCCCGTAGAACGTACGTCGACGCCGTGCCGCCGTGCGGCGTGGCTGTCGGAGGCTGCTCCTCCGGAAGGGGCGACAGCTGCGGGCCGGCCTCCGACTCCGGTACCGCCCGCAGGGGCAGCGTCGAAGCCGTGGTTCCGCCCGCCGGCTTCTGCGTCTCCATCGCGCGCAGGAGGTATGTCGGCTTGTCCGAGCGCGGCCGCTCCGGCTCATGGGGCGGCGTGGCCTCCGCAGGGCGCTGTCCAAGGCCCACCGCCGCCGGCCCGGCGGAGGGCGGCGCCTCGGGCGCGGCCACCTGCACCGGTTCCCCCGCGAGCTCGCTCGACCCGTCCACCGAGACCCGGATCGGCACCACGAACCCGATGCGCTCGTCCCGGACCGTGGCCCGGAGGGAGTGGCCGGTGGCGAGGGCGACGCGGTGGAGGTAGCTCAGGACGGCTTGCTGGATCTCCTCGCCGTCGGCCGCGACGACCGGTACACCGTCGATCGACGCAGCGCCCGCGCCCGGGCCGGCCGCGGGGACCCGGACCTCGATCGGCGCCGCCGGGGTGGCCGAGGACGCCGAGCGCTTCTGTTCCCGCTTCTTGTCGCGACTGCGTCGAGGCATTTGTTCCCTCACTCTGATGTGCCGGGGAACCGGTCACAGGCTTACTGCCGAGTCTCTCGGCCCGCTCACGGTTTCACGTCACTATGGCGTCACAGGCTCGTTCCAGAAGCCCGGCTCGCGTCTTACAGCTCATCTCGGTCGGTTTGTTCGAAGGCTCCCGGCGAGGGGACGGTGGAGCTGCTGGTGCCGGATGAGCTGACTTCGTCCGGATGACGGCCCGGTTCTCCTCCGAGCCGCCCCGGAGAGACACATACTCGCCGGTTCCGACCAGGAACGTCTCTGCCCGTGGTGCGAGTGGTTCAGCGCTTCGGCCCGCCGTTGTTGTTCCCCGGCGGTGGCTTCCCGGGCTGCGGCGGTACCCGCCAGGACCCGGTACCGAGGGTCTTGCCGGTCTGCTGGTTCGAGGAGGTCTGGGGGCCAGGGGTCCCCGGCGTCTTTCCCCTCAGGTGGAGGCCCGCTGCCTTGGCTATCGACGTTCCCGCGCCGCCGGCCTGCGGTGAGAGAGACGTACCCGACGCGGCCACGACCCCGCGCAGGTGCTCCTGCGGTGTCCTGCCGCTGCCAGGCGCCGGCGTGATGGCGTCCTTCAGAAACTGCTTCTTCTCGTCCAGGCTCTTCAACTCGCCGAATCGTTTCCAGAGCGGTTCGGCCGCCCGCTGGTCCACCCCCGCGTGCTTCAGTGCCCTGTCGAGGTCCTTGACGACGTTCTTGTCGACGCGTCGGACGAAACTGTCCAGGACGGCGGTGAGTCTGCCGTCGGTCCGGCCGTCCCGGGACACCCAGGACCGCACCTGGTCGGTGAACCTCTCCCGAGCCTGCCGGAGTTCGCCTCTCCAGTCGCGCCCCAGGTCCCGGCTACGGGCTGTCTCCACCGCGCTGTCGTGAACGGCGAGTACGGCGGCCGCCTTGACGGCTTCGCGTACCTTCGGATCACGGTACTGCTCCGCGACCACCACCGGATTGATGCCCACCAGCGGCTGCTGGTCGAACTGTTGAGGTAACTGCTGAGGGCCCTGCGCCGTGACGTTCAGCGGGCTGCCCATCGGCCCGTGCAACGTCTCCTCGATGACACCGAGCGCGTCCTGGTTGCCGAAGGTCTGCGAACTCTGCTCCGGCAGGTACGGCTGGGGAAGCCCCTGCCAGACGGCGTCCGGTTCCTGATGGAAGACGTAGCCCTTTTTGGCCTCCGGGTGGGGGTCGTCCGGGGAGAGCGCCAGGAACGCGTATCTGCCCTGGATCTCCGTCTGCGGGTAGGCCGCGGACATCAGTTCCTGGACCGTGCCCTTGAAGCTGGTATCCACCACGGTGACCGAACTGCCCGGAAGCCCCATGGGGACTCCTGAGGCGCGGAGGTAGTCCGTGAGGTGCCTGTAGGAACCGTCGACGTCCGCGGGGTCCACCTTCTTGCGGGCGCCACGGAAGGCCTCGGCCTGCGGAAAGCTTGCTCCGGCGTTCTTCTCCAGGTCCTGGAGGGCCGCATCGACCACGGCCCTGGACACCACCACCTCGCGGCAGTGGTGGTCGAAGAACTCCGGATCAAGCCCGCGCACGGCCGCGGCCAGGCTGTGGCCGTCCCGGCCGAGGAAAGCGATCACCCTGTCGGGGTTCTGCTGGACGTCGGACCGCAGGTCGTCGAGCATCTCCGCGGCGACGGACACCATGAACGGACCGCTGTGCTCGCGGAAGGCCGCATACGCCTCCTCCACCGCCAGCCGCTGTGCAGGGTCGGTGAGGCCGTAGGCCGCGTGAACGTCGGACACATGGCCGTACAGTTCGTCCACCGGGCGCGCAGTCATCAGGCGCCCTCTTCGGCCGGCTTCCAGCCCGGATCCAACCGTTGTGAGAGCCACCGCATGAAGGCGGGGTAACGGGCGGACAGGCTCAGCCAGACCGGCACGCCCGCCTCGGAGCGCGTGGTGCGTCCGATGCCGTCCACCGCCACTGGCATCTTGTCGAAGTCGACGAAGGGAAGTTGGAGCGCGGCCGACAGCGTCAGTGCGTCGTGCTGGATGGTGCCCGGGTGGAAGCGTTCGAACCACTGCTGCATGTGTGCCACCAGCAGGGCGGCCCAGGCCGGTGAATCCGGTGCGGCGAGGACCCTGTGGACCGGGTGGTCGGCCGTGATCTCGATGGCCGAGGTGAAGGTGACCTCAGAGGTGACGAAGTACGGCGTCGGCAGCAGGCCCTTGTGGACCGCGTCGAAGACCCTGTGCACGGACGGCACGTCCAGTCGGAAGTTGTGCTCGGCCCGGCTGGGGTCGCGGTAGTTCAGGGCCCCGCCCATCTGGGTGACGTGGAGCCGGGAGGCCAGTTCGGGAGCGGCTTCCAAAACCAGTGCGAGATTGCTGAGAGGGCCCATGCCGACCCACTGCACGGGCCCCGGCACGGCCGCACACACGGCGCGCACCGCGCCTACCACGTCAGCCGGCTGGGGAGGGAGTTCGTCGGGCACCAGGCCGTCTGCGCAGAAGTACCGGGTGTCCCCGAGGGACACACCCGAAGCGACCGCAACATCCGTACGGCCGGTCAGGTCCAGCAGGTACCTGACGAACCTCGCCCTCGCCCCGTAGCCGACAGCCGGTCCGGTCTCGTCGCTGGTGAGCACCAGGGCCAGCCGCGGCAGAGAACGGGCCGCCGCCGCGACCGCCAGTGCGTCGTCGGCGTCACCGCCGATGTCCGTGTCGATGATCACCGGCGCCGAGCGGAGGTCCTCCGGCCAGTTCCCGGTGGCCCGCATTCGGGCGCTCAGTGCGGCCAGGCCCGATCCCGGAAGGGCTTCGCCGGACTCGACGATGGCACGCCACTCGGCTCGGATGTCCTCCCTCGAAACAGGTTCGTCGTCACGGCTCTCGCCCATGTCTACCTTCTCTCCGACTCGGCACATTCGCTGCCCACCCCGGACCGGCGGGCGGCGGAGACTGCAGTCTAGAAAACGGCGGGGTCTCGACTCCCCGTTGTCGTCCGTGACTTGCTCCAGGTTCGGCGCGGCGTCGTCCTCGGCTGGATCGGAGTGATCCGGGCCGGTCGGCGCCCCAAGCCCGTCCCGGACGGGATGCGGACCGGTGTTGCGACAAGGCTGCCCCCGCTACCTCCGTGGGCCGGGCGCCGGTGCCGCGCCGGTGGCAGGCGCGGCAGGGCGGTTGGCGCGCCCGGCACGGTGGCCCGATGCGCGTACGGACGCCGCGTGTGCGGCCGACAGCGCGTGTACGTTGGCGGGTGAGGCGGCCGAGCGCAGCCGGGCCGCCACGGCCGAAGGCATGCGCGCGCCGCGACCCAGGTCACCGGCAAGCTGTGAGCGGAGCTTGCCGATCCGTGCCAAGAGGCTGTTCATCTGGTCCGGCGAGAGGGAATCCACCGGGGTGCTCACAGCGGCCCGGACGGCCGCGGGGTGCGTGGGGATCGGGGCGGCGCCGCGGGCACGGGAGCCTGCAGGGTCGAGGCCGGCCGAGCGGAGTGCGGCGGCCTGTGGGCGGCGCGACAGCGTCGCATCCGGCCGTTCGCTCCGCTGGGCGTCCGCGCCCTTGCCGCGCCCCCGGGTGCCGATGGGGGTCCCGGGCCTGATGGTGCGCCAGCTGACCGTGCCGGTCAGCTCGTTGACGTTCACCTCGACGCGAACCCGTGGCGAGCGGCGTCGGGCCGATGCCGTGCGGCCACCCCCACCACCGTCCGGTCGCGCCGACGTGTTGTCCCCACGGCGGTGGGGGTCGTGGTCACTGGCCATGGGCGTGGGGGCTCCGTGTGTAGGGGGTGTCCGCGGGGACCCGGGCGCGTTCGGCGAGACGGTCCATACGGGCGCGGGCTGCCTCGAGCTGACGGGTGTCGGCCGCTGCCGGGCCGCCGTCGACGGCCAGCTCGCTCCACAGGCCGATCAGTTCACGTCCGAGGGCCAGCCCCTGCGACGGGTCCCGCACGGCTCGCCACGCGGCGGCCGCGCTCTGCACGTTGACATTGGCCCGCGCGTCCTTCTGGCGACTGCGCACCCTCGCAAGCTCCATGGACAGAGTGAAGGAGCGCAGTGCATCGCCCGCCAAATATGCGATGTACGCGGCGAGTTCACGTAGCTGCAGCACCTCGGGATGCTCCGCTCCCAACGTCTGCGACGCCGACGCGATGCTCTGCTCGGCCATGGCCGCCGCCGACTCGATCCGGCCCATCTGCACGGCCTCGTTGATCCGCAGGACGGGCTCCGCGAGCAGTGACGGGACAGTGGCCCCTGCGGGCGTCGATGCCGGCGCGGCCTCCCCGGTCGCAGCCGGCGCGGGCGTCGGCCCGGGCACCTCGCCGGGCGCCTGGTCCGGCACCGCCCTCAGCGCCCGCGTAGCCCGGTCGCGGCGCGGCTGCGGCATCGTCGCGGCGACCGGCACGTCCGGAACCTGCGGAAGAGAAGCATTCGCACCTGCAGACACAGCGGCATTCGCACCCTCACCATGAGCCGGCGCGTTCGCATTCGCAGCCGCAGCCACTGGCGCAGGCGCAGGCGCAGGCGCAGCGAACGGAACCGGCTCTCCCGCGAATTGGCTTGAGCCGTCCGCCGCGACCTGGATAGGCGTGCTGAAGCCGATCCGCTCGTCATGGACGGTGGCGGCAACCGGGTGTCCGGTGGCGAGCACCAGGCGGTGGAGGTAGTTCAGCACCGCGTCCTGAACGCTCTCCCCGGGGCCCGCGACGACCGGCAGTCCCCCCACCGTTGCGCTCCCGTCGGCCGGGACGTGCACCTCGATGGGTCGCAGCCCGGGTGCGGACGGCTGCTCCTGCCCAGGGATGCTCTTCTGTCGCCTGTGGACGCTGCGACTGAATCTGGACATCGGTTCCCTCACTGGGCGGAGTGGTCGGAGGAGGAGCCGTCGGACGCCGATGAGGGGTTGGCGCTCGGCGGCGTCGCGGCCTCGACGACCGTCGCGTCGTCCACGCGCCATGGCTCGCCGACGCCTGAACGTACCAGCTTGACATAGGCGTTGAGTCGGGGTCCGGTGCCCGTCCAGCCGTCCCGGCCGTGCGCCGTTCCGGTCACGACCAGGTCCCGGTAGGCGATCGTCTCGCTGTCCCGCGGCGCGTCGTCCTCCAGTTCGCTGCTCACGGTCACCGTGGTCCAGGCATGGTGTCGGGCCCAGGTGTTCCACTCGTACCCGGGACCGCTCGCGGGCTGGTACTCGCGCTCGGCGGCCGCCTTGCGCTCCGTGAGCCAGCGGGCGGCACGCAGCACCGCGTCATGGGAGCTCGTGTCGTACTTGGTGTCGTAGCTGTACGCCGTCTCGGCCCAGGCCTTGGAGACCGCGCCGGCGTCGTTGGCGTCCACCACGCCCGGCGTCGCGACATGCGCGTCGGGTCCGAGCGGCTTCCCGGACGGGATGGGGGCCTTGGGGGTGAAGGAGGTCTTCCCCGACGCAGATCCGCCCTTCCCGTCGCCCTGCACGCGGTGGTCCGGCAGTCCGCACCCCGACAGCAGGGTCAGGCCGGCGACCGCCGTGAGCAGGACGGTCGCGGACCGGTGCCCGGTCCGTACGAAGCGTGTCCTCATCGTGTCCCCGTTTTCCTGTCCCGTCACTTCAGCCCCAGCCAGGGTGCGGGGTCCACGTATTGTCCGTCCACCATGACCTCGAAGTGGGCGTGCGGACCGGTCGAGAAGCCGGTGGAGCCCACCGCTCCGACCTGCTGTCCGACCTTGACCTCCTGTCCCACGGAGACGTCGATGGCGGACATGTGGTTGTACGTCGTGGAGATCTGCTTGCCGTCGATGGTGCCGTGCGAGATGACCACGCGGTTGCCGTAGCCGTTGGCCCAGCCCGCGGACGTCACCTTGCCGTCCCGGGCCGCGAGGAAGGGCGTTCCGGCCGGAACGCCGAAGTCGATGCCGGTGTGCAGCTTCCAGACGTGCAGGATCGGGTGCATCCGCATGCCGAACGGCGAGGTGACCGGCGGGTTGCCGCTAAGCGGCATGGCCATCTGCTGCCCTGGGGGGACCGTGCCCGGCGCCTGGTCGATGGATTCGTACTTGGGTATCAGCGACTTGATGCGGGCGACGTAGTTCTGCGTTTCGGCGTACGGCGGCATGCCGTGGTACTGCTCGATGGCTCCCGGGCCCGCGTTGTACGCGGCCAGCGCCAGATCGAGGGTCTCGCCGGATGCCACTCCCCGGCTCTTGTAGCCCTCGACGTCCTTGGCGAGGGAGCAGTCGTAGCGTCCCTGCGCCATGATCGCGTCAGGCGGGTCGAAGGGCGAGGCACTCCCGTTGCCGTCCTCGTCCCGGCCCCAGGACGGCCAGGTGCCGGGCATGAACTGGGACAGGCCCTCGGCACCCACCGGTGACACGGCTTTGGGGTTCCATCCTGACTCGGCCTCGATCTGTGCCGCGATGACAGCCGGTTTGATCACGTCGCACTGGGCGCCGGACTTGAGGACCCAGGGGACGTACTCCGGATTGACTGAACCGTTCTTCAGACCTCCCCCCACGCCGCCCTGTTCGTCGGCTTGGGCCTTGGAGGACTCGTTGCCGCTGACCGCGACCATCATGATCACTGGCAGCAGCACCGCAGCAAGTCCACCGCCGACCACCCAGCCGACGGCCCCTCCCCCGTTCTTCGACATCCGCTCCCCTCAGTGTCAAGTGATGATGCCCTGCGCCCTGTTGAGTCTCACCGGCAACTGACGGCACGTGAATAACCACCGGGTCACAAACTTGTCCCAGAGCCTCACTGGGTGCTACCCATCACTCTTTCATCAGCGAAGATTGCCACTGCAAGACTGCCAATCGCACCTCGGGGGAGATGAGTTGCCGGTGCAAGGGAGCCCGCCGGGCGGCCCAGAGATCTGGATCCGTGGGCCCGTCGTCACACCAGAGCAACCAGCGCAATCCGCGCAGACGGCTGGAGCAGCATCCGAAATGGCCGTCGGCCACCGGAAGTTGGCCTGGGTCGCCGCGCACGGCGGCGCCGGCACCTCCACGCTGGCAGCGGTCTTCGGCGGAGTCGACGCGGGCCGTTCCTGGCCCCGGTCCGACCAGGGCGAGCCGGACGGCGTCCTGCTGGTGGCCCGCACCCACGCAGCCGGACTGCAGGCGGTGTCGCACACACTCGACCTCTTCCGGCGCGGCGAGCAGCCGCCCGGGCTGGAATTGGTCGCCGTCGCGCTGGTCGCGGACGCACCCGGGCGACTGCCCCGGCCGCTGCAGCAGCGGATCAAGGTGATCGGCTCGGTGGTGAAGGTTCACCGGGTGCCTTGGATGCCCGCCTGGCGCACGGGGGACCTCACCGCACCCCCGCCGCGGGAAACCTCCGAGCTGGCGGCCCTGATCGCCGCACCGCCTGCACGAGACACACACATGAGGAGCAACCGATGAACGCGGGCCCGCTGATGGCCGAGCTGGCGTACACCCCGCCGTCTGACGTCACCAGCAAACTGGACCAGGTCCTCGGTTACATCGCCTGGCTGGTGACCGCGGCAGCAGTGGCCGGTCTGATGATCGTCGGCACCCGCATGGCCATCGCGCTGAAGACGGGCGACGCCGAGGAGCATCTGCGCGAGTACCTCATGGTGATGGGCGCGTGCGTCATCGGGGCCTGCGCGGGACCTCTCGTCCAGTTCGTGGGCTTGGACTTCTGGAACACTTTCGGCTGATCACAGCGAGGCGATCTTCCAAAGAGCCGCTTCTGTCACGGACACGTCACCGAGTGGCGGCGGATCACTACGGCTGTTGCCCGTGACCCACTTCGCTCGTCAGGCTCACACGGCGCGTACAACACAAGCCATTTGACGCTCAAGCACAATCTCGGCCCGTTCGGCCGACCCAATCGGGGAGAACTCATGATCAAGGCACTTGCCGCCAAGGCCCACACGTACTTCGTTCTCGCGGACGGATCGGTGCCCAACCCCACCCGGAACGCCCCGGGGGCCCTCACCGGCAAGGTCAACACGGTCCTCGGCATCCTGGCCTGGGCCGGTACCGCGGCAGGCGTGGCGGGCGTGCTGATCACCGGCGCGATGATGGCGATCTCGATGCGCCGTGGCGAGGGCTCGGAGCACATGGGCCGGCTCGGCATGGTCCTCGGCGGCTGCGTCCTGGTGGCCACCGCGGGCCCGGTCGTCACGTTCGTCTTCGGCTGATCCGAGCAGGGCCTCGACAGAAGGGAAGCAGCGACATGGTGAACTCCGGCCGACCCCGCGGGGGCAGCGGAGAGTGGGAGCAGCCGTTCTGGCAGCAGCGAGGCTGGATCCTGTCGGCCGGGTTCGTGCTGGTGCTGATCGTCCTCGCCGGCTTCACCCTGATGACCCGCGGCGAGAACGGGACTCCGGACGCCTCCTCGTCTCCGACCCCGAGCCAGAGCGGTTCCCATGGCGGCGGGGGCGGGGAGGCGCGACCCGCCGGTTGCCGTACCGACGACAGCGATCAGGCGAAGCCGACAGCGCCGCCGAAGGACTTCTCGTGGAAGGCCGACGGAACGGGACTGGTTCCCGTCTCGAAGACCGCGGGCCCACTGAAGTTCGACGGACCCGTCTGGTCCTGCTACGCGCACACGCCCATGGGCGCGGTACTTGCCGCCCAGGCCATCACGGATCACTTCAACTATCCGGGGTGGCGCAAAGTCGTGGACCGGCAGGTCCTGCCGGGTGCCGGCCGGGATGCACTGATCGCGAGCCGCTCCAAGGAGGAGGACAAGCCCACCTCCGGCGAGGCTGATGCCGGTGGCTACGCCGGGTTCACAGTCCTGTCGTACAGCAAACAGGCGGCGACAGTGATGATCCTGGTTCGCGGGCCCAACGCGGGTATGTACGGCGCCACTTCGATGAACGTGCGTTGGCAGGACGGCGACTGGAAGGTCGCACCCGACCCGGACGGCACGGTCTACTCCGGGACATCGCAGGTGAGCGGCACCAACGGCTTCGTCACTTGGGGGAAGTGAAATGTCCTGCACCTGGAAGGTGTACGACTGCGTCGGCGACGGCCTGAAGTGGACCCTCTCCAAAGGGGGTGAGCAACTCGCCAACGGTGGCGTCGAGGCCTTCGCCAAGGCGATCGGCGACGCGACGTCGGAGACGCTGAAGGCGCTCAACGGCGTCTGGATGAACATCAACGTCTCTAACCCGGCCCAGCCCACCACGGACATCCACAGCGTCACCAGCTGGCTGGTCGGCTATGTAGCCGTGGCGAGCCTGCTCTTCGCCGCGTTCAAAATGGCCCTCGACCGCAGAGGCCAGTCCATGAAGCTGGCGTTCATGGGGATGTGGAAGGTCCTCCTGGTCGGCGGCCTTGCGGTGCCCGTGGTGCAGGCGCTCACCACCGCCTCCGACTCGTACGCCAAGGACATCTACAGCAAGTCCAATCTCGGCGACACGGCAGACAAGATCCTCGGCGTCATGACCCTTGACTCGCCCGGCCTCGTTCTCATCTTCGGCCTGCTGGTCATGCTGTCGTCCTTCGTACAGATATGCCTCATGTACATCCGCATCGGTGTACTGATCATGCTGGTGGGCACGCTGCCGCTCGCCGCCGTCTCGTCCATGACCGGATGGGGGGAGGGCTGGTGGAAGAAACACACGGGCTGGCTCGCGGCTTGGCTGCTGTACAAGCCGGCGGCGGCCCTGATCATCTATTCGGCCACCGCCATGACCCAGGACACGAAGGACCTGAACCAGACCATCGCAGGCATGGGCATGCTCATCCTCTCGGTCTTCGCCCTTCCCGCCCTGCTGAAGCTGATCGTTCCGGCCACCGCCGCGCTGGGCAGCACCTCCGGCGGCACGGTCGCGCTCAACGCCGTCAACAACCTGGCCAGCGGCGCAGTCAGCATCGCCGGCGGTGGCATGGGCGGCGGCGGTGGTGGCGGGGGCGGCGGCGGTGGTAGCGCCGGTGAGTCCGGCCCCAAGGGCTCCCCGTCCGCCGGAGCCGGTGCACCTGCTCCGACGGCAGGCGGAGGCGCGGGCGGAGCCGGTGGCGCCGGTGCCGGCGCCGCGGGCACAGCGGCCGCCGGTGCCGCCACCGGTGGTGCGGCCGTGGCCGTGCAGGCCGCCGCGGTCGTGGCGCAGACCACGGTCGCCGCAGCCAGCGAGGTGGTCAACTCCCTTGATGACAACGACGGGATGAAGGGCCACAACCAGTAACTCCTCCTTCGGCGGCCGGGTCCGCATCCCGGGCCCGGCCGCCTCCCGTCACCGCCCCGCCCCTACCACCCCCACCGCTGAAGCCGGAAGAACCGCAGAAGCCGGAAGAAGGGAACCCATGTCCACCGACGCCCTGACGCGTCCCACCTACGGGAACTGGCGGCGCCCCCGCCGCCCAGGTCTCGGCCCCCTGGGGCTGCTCGGAACCGTCGTCGCCTTCGGCGGTCTCCTCGTGGCGCTGCTGGCTTCGCTGGTCTCCCTGGCGCTGGCGATCCTGGTACTCGTCCCCACGGCCCTCTTCCTGGCCCCGCTGGCGCTCCGCACGGCGGACGGCCGTAACGTCTATCAGGTCCTCGCCCTCCGCATCGGCTGGATGAAGCGGAAGGCGAACGGCTCCACCACCTACGTCTCCGGGCCCCTCTCCCGGCGCCCGGGCGGCCGGTTCCAGCCGCCCGGACTGCTCGCCCGTACCAAGATGTACGAAGGCCGGGACGCGTACGACCGCCCGTTCGGCGTGATCCACCACCCGGGCCGCAACCTGTACACGCTGGTCCTCGCCTGCGAGCCCGACGGCGGCTCGCTCGTCGACCCGGAGCAGGTGGACATCTGGGTGGCGTGCTGGGGCGACTGGCTGTCCCGGCTCGCCCATGAGCCCGGTCTGCGCGGCGCCCAGGTCGTCGTCGAGACCGCCCCCGACACCGGCACCCGGCTCGCCGCCGAGGTCCTGCCCCGTATCTCCCCCGACGCCCCCGCCGCGGCCCGCGCCGTGATGGAGGAGGTCGTCGAGCGCTACCCGACCGCCTCCTCGGAGATGCACACGTACATCGCCCTCACCTACGGCCCCACCGGCGGCCCCAAGCGGGACGTCGACGACGTCATCACCGACCTGTCCATGCGGCTTCCCGGACTGCTGTCCGGGCTGATCGCCGCGGGTGGCGGGTCCGCGTACCCGCTCTCGGCCGAACGCATCGCCGAGGTCGTGCGGGTGGCGTACGACCCGGCCGTCGCACCGGACGTGCTCAGCGCCCGCGCCGAGCACGCCACCACCGGTCTGGAGTGGGAGGACTCCGGCCCGGCAGCCGCGGTCGAGACCGTCAACGCCTACAAGCACGACTCCGGTGTCTCCCGCACCTGGATGCTGACGCTCGCCCCGCGTGGCACCGTCCGCTCCAGCGTGCTCCGTGGCCTGCTGGAGCCTGTCCCGGGCACACGCCGCAAGCGCGTCTCGCTGATCTACCGGCCGATCGACCCCGCGACCTCCGCCCGCATCGTGGAGTCCGACCGCCGTGCGGCCCACTTCATGGCGAGCTCTCGGGGCGGCCTGGTCCAGGCGCGCGCCACCTCCGAGATCCGGGCGGCCGAGCAGACCGCGGCCGAAGAAGCCTCCGGCGCCGGACTCGTGGAGTTCTCGCTGATGGTGACCGTCACCGTGGACAGCGAGCAGGAACTCCAGGACGCGGCGATCACCGTGCGCAACCTCCAGGCTTCCTCCCGCATCCTGATGCGCCCGGCCGACCGTATGCAGGCCTCCGCCTTCACCTGCACGCTGCCCGTCGGCCTGCTGCCGTGGGAACACACGCTCGTTCCGTACCAGGTCAGGGAGGCGCTGTGAGCAAGCAGCAACGCGCACCGCGCCCGACGACGGCCCCGCCGCGCGGCTGGTACGGGGCCGGTGGCGGCCAGGTCGGGTATCTCGATCCGCCCACGATGTGGCGTGCGACGACCGTGCAGGCGTGCGGCCTGTGGCCCTTCGCCGCCGGATCGGGCGCGCCCATGACCGGCGTTCCGCTCGGCCAGCACCTGCACACCGGCGCGACCGTGTGCGGCGACCCCATCTCCTGGTTCACCCGGGCCCGGTACATCTCCAACCCCTCGCTGTTCATGCTCGGCATGCCGGGTCTGGGCAAGTCGACGCTGGTCAACCGGATGCTGATCGGCTTGGTGGCGACCGGCGTCACCCCGCTGGTGCTCGGTGACCTGAAGCCCGACTACGCGGACACCGTGCGTGCCCTCGGCGGCCAGGTGATCTCCATCGGGCGCGGCGTCGGCGGCATCAACGTGCTCGACCCCGGTGCGATGGGCCAGGCCGCGGCGCGGGTCGGCGGCGAGGCCGGACGGGTCCTGGCCGCGGAGGCGCACGGCCGTGTCCTCAACATGGTCGCCGCGCTGATCACGATCGTCCGCGGGCGGCCGATGGACGACCACGAGCAGTCCGTGCTCTCCGCGTGTCTGCACCACCTGACCGAACGGACGAAGCCGGGCCGCGCGCCGCTCCTGCCCGATCTGCTGCGGGTGCTGGACGAGGGCCCCGACCGGGTCCGCGCGGTGACCCTGGACCGCGGTGACGTCGCCCGCTACCAGGAGGCCGTCGACCCGCTGCACCGTTCGCTGCTCGGCGTCCTCGACGGTCCCCTGGGCGACACATTCGCGGCCGAGACGTCGACCAGGATCGACCCGGCGTCGCCCGCGGTGTGCGTGGACATCTCGCGGATCGGCGAGGCCGACACCCAGCTGACCGCGGCCGCGATGCTCGCCGCCTGGTCCGACGGGCTCGGCACGGTGGCCGCGGCGCACGCCCTCGCGGATGCCGGACTCGCCCCGCAGCGCTGGTTCTTCACCGTCCTGGACGAGCTGTGGCGGCCGCTGCGCGCCGCGTCCGGCATCGTCGAGAGGATCGACGCCCTGACCCGGCTCAACCGGTCGCTCGGCCTCGGCGACGCCAAGATCACGCACACCCTCAAGGACGCGGAGGCGCTGGGCAGCGAGGCCGACCGGGCCAAGGCCCGCGGTTTCGTCGAGCGCGCCGGCATGGTCGTGTGCGCGGGGCTGCCGCGCACCGAGATGCGGGAACTGGGCGAGATCGTCGGCATGTCGGAGCGTGAGATCGAGCTGGTCTCGTCCTGGTCGTCGCCGCCCGGCTGGGCCAGCACCGGCGGCAACGAGGAGCCGCCCGGCCGAGGCCGCTTCCTGATCAAGGTGGGTGGCCGTCCCGGTATCCCGATCAAGGTGTCGATCACGGAGACCGAGCGCAACCTGCACAACACGAACACCCGTTGGACCGGGAACGCTCTGAACCTCACGAAGGAGACGGAGGCGTCGAGATGAGCACGCGCCCCGCGCGCAAGAGCCACTCCTCCGGGGACGACCTGCTGCCCTGGATCATTCCCGGCGTGGCCGTCCTCGTCGGCGGCTCCTTCACCGGCGCCTGGCTGGGCGGCACGGTCGGCGCGGCGGTGTCCGGCGCGGGCTGGAACCCGCCGCCGTTCTCGTTGCAGACGCTGGCGACCCTGGTCAAGGAGGGCCCGCAGCCGCTGTGGCCGACCGCGTCGAGCGGCGCGGTGACGGCCGGCATGGCCACGGTCTTCGGCGTGTTCGTCGCCCTCGTGGTCGTGCTGATCATCCTGGTACGCGGCCGGGTGTCCCGCCCCAGCGGTCTCGCCGGCCGCAAGGAACTGGCCGGGATGCTCCCCAAGGGAGCGGCCGCCCGGGCCCGTGCACTGCGCCCGTCGCTGTCCAAGGCGACCAAGCTGGAACCGGACGAGACGGGCAACCTCCTGGGCAACCTGGAGCCGAACGGGCCCGAGCTGCGCTCCAGTTACGAGGACGTGGAACTGGACCTGATGGCCCCGCGCGCCGGCAAGTCCACCGGCATCGCCGTGCCACGCGTCCTGCGCGCCCAGGGCAGCGTGCTGCTGACCTCCAACAAGGCGGACGTCTACAGCGTCACCCGCGGCGAACGCGAACGCACCGGCAGGGTCTGGGTGTTCGATCCGCAGGGCATCGCGCACACCACGCGCGACATGTGGTGGGACATGCTCGCCGACGCCGCCACCATCGAGGGCGCACGGCGCCTCGCCGGCCACTTCGTCGGCGCGGTCAACGACGACGCCTCCAAGCGGGACTTCTGGATCTCGGCGGCCCAGAACACGCTCACCGCGCTCTTCCACGCCGCCAACCGGGGCAATCGCGGGGTCGGCGAGGTGCTGGCGTGGCTCGCCGACCCGGCCGACCGCACCCCCATCGACCTGCTGCGCGACGCGGCCATGCCGGCCCTCGCCGACCAGCTGCAGGGCACCATCCAGGGCGCCGTCGAAACCCGGGACGGCATCTATGAGACGGCCCGCCAGTGCGCGGCCTGCCTCCTCGACCCGGCCATCGCCGCCTGGGTGACTCCGGACCCGCAGAAGCCGCAGTTCCGGCCGGAACAGCACGTCCTGTCCAAGGACACGCTGTACCTGCTCTCCAAGGACGGCGGCGGTTCGGCCGCGGGCGTCATCGCCGCGGCCGCGGACTCGGTGCTGCGCGCGGGCGTGGTCGCCGCCGAGCGGATGGGCGGCCGCCTCGACCCGCCGATGACGGCGGTACTGGACGAGGCCGCCAACGTCTGCCGCATCTCCGACCTGCCCGACCTGTACTCCCACCTCGGCTCACGGGGCATCAACATCGTGACCCTCCTGCAGAGTTACCGGCAGGGTGTACGCGTCTGGGGCGAGGCCGGGATGGACGCCCTGTGGGGCGCGGCCACCATCAAGCTGCTGGGCGCGGGCCTCGACGACGCGGACTTCGTCGAGAAGGTCTCCCGGCTGGTCGGCGAGCACGACGTGTCGACGGTCAGCTACTCCAAGAGCAAGGACGGCCGCTCCCGCTCCACCTCGTACCGCCTGGAGCGCATCCTGCCCGCCGACCGCATCCGCGCCCTGCCCAAGGGCACCGCACTGCTCCTGGCCACCGGCATCAAGCCCGCCATGATCAGACTGCGCCCCTGGTACGCCGAGCCCGGCGCCGACCGCATCCAGGCCGCCGCCCAGGCCGAAGTCCAAGCCATCACCGCCCGTGCCGTAGAGAAAGCCGTCCAATGACCACCGTCCAGGAACAGCCCGCAGCACCGCCGTTCATCCTCTACCTGGACGGCGCGGAGTACGCCGAGGAGATGCGCAACCTGGCCCTCTGGGTCTCCGACCTCCTTCTGCCCGTCTACGGCCGCGAGGTCTCCTCGCAGCAGCCCTGGTGCCCCCGCTGGTGGGAGCATCTGGAGGCCGTCGCCCGGCTGCACGGGCTGTGGCTCGCCTGGCAGGAGTACACCGACCCGGCGGCGGGCTCCTCCGGCCCGGCGATGTGGCACCGGGACCACCTGGGGCCCGTACTCGGGGAGCTCCGCTCCCCCACCGGCCCGTTCGCGGGGTGCAAGGAGGGGAACCATCGGCCGAAGGCGGCGCCGGTCGTTGAGGCATACGACGGTTGATCCCTGACGGGATCCGGTCCATGCACATCCGACTTCTGGTGGACGAGGCCACCAACTGGAAGAGAATCCAGGTGCCGCACGGCTGATCCACCGCTTGAAGGAGCATCACGCATGAGCAACGAGAGCAGTCAGTACTGGGAAGACGTGGTCGACTGGCGTCACCACCGGGCGGGCAGGGCGCACACGCTGGTCCGCGCGGTCTACGACCCCGCCACCCACCGGGCGGTCGCGGTCGTGTCCGAGTTGGCGAGCAATCCCGACGACCGGGGCATCACGGACGACTTCGCCGGCGTGGCGAACGCCGTGCTGCCGGTGCTGCGCCAGGCCTTCGGAAGGGACCTGAACGAGGTCGAGTGGATCGCCCACTTCGGGGAGTTCTCGTACCACGACCCGTCAGGGCCCGAGACCTTCACCCGGATCGCCCTCATGGCGGACGAGACCGGCTACCGGGACGAGTTGAGCGGTGATCAGGCGCTCACGTCGGCGGACGTGGAAAAGCTGCTGCAGGGGTTGCGGCTGGCCCCCGTCGCCGAGGTGCTGGCCCGCATCGGCCACGGCGGGTAAGGCGACACATGACCGAGCATGTGTCGGGTCGCGACGTCCTACGGCAGGCCAAGGAGCTCTATCAGCGCTATCGCGATGCCGTGGAGCCGACGGGACGGCGAGTGGCGATCATCCGCTTCGAGCCGGCCGCCACCGATCCGCCCGACTGGCAGATACGACTCCAGGCCTCGAAGGTCTCCGCCGAGCAGAAGGTGAAGAGCTTCGAGCACCTGGGTTTCCGGGCCGACCACATCGTCCTGCCGCCCGGGACGACGCGTGCGCAGTTCGCCGAGGTCCTCGACCGTGCCAACCAGGACCCCGAGACCCGCGCGATCATCGTCCAGTTCCCGCCGCCGGCCCATCTGCGACCGCTCGTGCAGCGGATGGACCCGCAGAAGGACATCGACGCCCTCCTCAAGGGCCGCTCCTCCTACCAGGCGTGCGCCACCGCCGAGGGCATCTGCCGTGTGGTGGAACCGTTCGCCCAGGACAATCCGACCATCGCGGTCGTGGGCAGCAAGGGCTTCGTGGGTCAGGGCGTGGTCACCACCCTGCGGGAGCAGGGGCACCGGCTCATGGAACTCGACGTCGGCGACGACCTGAGGCAGGTACGGAACGCCGACATCGTCGTCTCGGTCACCGGTAATCCCGGCATTCTCGGTCCCGAACATCTCCGGCCCCACCACCGGCTGGTCGTCGACTCCGGATTCGTCCCACAGCCGGACGGCAGCGTCCGCGGGGATGTCCAACACGCGGCTTACCACATCCCCCAACACCTCACACCCGTTCCCGGCGGCATCGGCCCGGTCGAGATGGCGACCCTCATGGAGCGGGTGATCCGCAAGGAGGTCGACCCGAACGCACCGTCCTGGAAGGTAGAGCCTCGCCCCTACCTGACCAAGGAACAGATGGCCCAGGGGGTGACGACGCCCGTCGCCGCCTCGGTCACGGCGAATGCACCGTCCGCGCAGCAGCAGGCGCCAGCGGCGCAACAGACGACACCGGCTGCGAACAATCCGGTTGCCCGGGCCGCCAGACTCCGGGGCGCCGGATCCACCGGCACGCCACAGTCGGCGCATACTCCTGCCACGGGCCCCTCGACCCCGGCGCGTTCCCACGGCCCCAAGCCACCGACGCCTCCCGGCGCGAGTCCCGGACGCTGAGCCGCCCCGGAGAGTCCCCATGGAACCGAGCATCTTCCGTCCGTCTCTGACGGCCCAGGACCTCGCCAACGCCGTCCATACCCGCGAGGTGACTGCCGTTGACGCGGTCACGGCGACGCTGGAGCGGATCGGGCGGGTCGACCCGGTCCTGTGCGCCTTCGCCGAGGTCTGGGAGGAAGCAGCACTGCAACGGGCGCGGGAGGTGGACGCTCGAGTCACGGCGGGTGAGCGGCCGCTGCTGGCCGGAGTGCCGATCGGGGTCAAGGGGCGGCACGGGCTGCGTACGGCGGGCCCGCTGATCGCCGCCGGATGTGTGCCCGTGGGGGCCACCGCCGTGCCCGGCTCTGGAACTCCCTGGCAGACCTGGGGACTTGGCCGGTACGGCCGTACCGTCAACCCCTGGCGGGCCGACCGCAGCCCAGGTGGCTCCTCGGCCGGTTCCGCGGCGGCGGTGGCCGCCGGACTCGTCCCGCTGGCGACCGGCAGCGACGGGGCAGGCTCGGTACGGATCCCCGCGGCATGGTGCGGGATCGTCGGGCTGAAGACCACGAACGGCCGACTCCCCTCCGGCGACCGCACGGGACTGGCGGCACCCGGCGTCCTCGCCCGGTGTGCGTCGGACGCGGAGGCGTACTGGCGCGTGATGTCGGGCACGCCCGTGGAGGCAGGAGGAGCGGGCACGGGGGCAGGACGAACCGCTTCGCCGCCCACCGCCGTCTGGTCCCCCGACCTCGGATTCGCCGAGCCCGATCCTGAGCCCGTCTCCCTGGCCCATGCCGCCGCCCGCCGACTCGCGGATGCCGGAACCGTACGGCTCGTACGCCCCGCCGCACCCCTCCGCCTCGAGGACCCCGCCCCCGCCTGGCTCGCCCTCCGCTCCCCCGGAGCCGACGTCCACATGGCGGAGCGCACCCGGGCCGTGAACAACCGACGGCTGGCCCACCTCTTCCGCCATGCCGACCTGCTGCTGACCCCCACGACGCCGAACGCCCCGCACGGTCACGAGGGCCCTGGGGAGAGGTACTCGACTGCGCTGACCTGGGCGTTCAACCTGAGCGGGCATCCAGCGATCAGCATTCCGGCGGGATTCGGTGCCGACGGCTGCCCCGTGGGGCTGCAGATCGTGGCGGCGCACGGCAGGGAGGAACTACTGCTGGCCGTGGCACGCGCTGTCGCCGGGACCGTGCCGACCCTGGACAGGTAGTTGCACAGCAAGGGCATGCGCTTCGACGGCGTGCTGCTCGACCACGGCGGCGCGCCCGGGCCGGGCCGCACAGGTCGGGGTTCTGATAGGACAAGATCCAAGAGCCACGTCCATCGCCTGCCCAGGAGGGACACATGACTGACCATCAGGAGATGGCAGCCGCCTATGAGCAGCTGTACTCGGCGGCGGCCCGGATGTTGTGGTCGCAGGGTTACCCGGCCTGGCGACCGGGATATGAGGACGAGCAAGTCGGCTGGCCGCAGGAGCGCAGCACTCCCTGGCGGGCGCTGGAGGCCTTCATGCTGTCCGGCGACGCCGAAGGGCCGCGGGCCGGGGAACCCTCCGATCCCGCCCGGCACCTGGTCTCGCGCCGTGCGCCGGGCGGCGAGGATCGACCTCTTGGATTCCAGGAGGCCCTCGCGGACTGGACGACCCGCCTGGACGCCGATCCGGGGTACCTGGAGGACTACAACCTGCGGCCGGGAGCCTGCGTCATCATTCCCTCGGCCCGGCACTGGATCGCCGTCTTCGCACTGCGTGAACTCGCCTTCCGGATGGCCCCCGGCCGTCCCCCGGTTACCATCGGTGCCGACGCGGCGCGGCTGAGCGCGCTCGCCCACGAGGCGGCCGACGCCCTACGCGCACCCCTGGCCGCGCCCGCACCCGCTCCGTACCCGCCAGGCGCCGCGCCGTGGATCGCTCCGGCGTCCCGGCGCGTCAGCGACGTACCGGATTTGCGGGCACGGCTGAAAGAGCTGCGCGGGGCCGCGTGGCGGGCCGCCGAGGTCATCCCGTCCCCCGAGGAGCTGAAGGCCAGCACGGACTTCTCCCTGGTGATGGAGACCGCAGTCGCCGCGTCCGACGTCCTCGCCCTGCTGGGCGGCCGCCCGGCGCCGGTCTGGCGCGACGACCCAGAGGGGATCGATCCGTCCCGCCATCTCGCGTGGGGTTCGTCCGTGACCGACGGTCAGGGCCAGCCCAAGTCCTTCGCCGAGGAGGCCGACTACTGGGCCCGGACGTTCACTGAGACGCCGCCGCCCTGGACACCCGCGGAGTACCAGCGTCCGCCCGACCGCGACCGCGGCGAGACCGACGTCGTGCTGTCGACCACCCGGGCGGTGGTCCTCGCCGAACTGCTCGACGAGTTGGCGGCCCGCCTCCGACCTGGGCTGTACAGCGACGTGATCCACTACAGCGCCTATGACCTGGTCCACTTCATTGACCAGCGGTTCCGGCGTGAGCTCGGCGCTCACGTCGGCCTCTGAGCGGGAGCGGCGCGTGCCGGACGAACAGCGTCAGAGAATCCTCGTGCTCTGCGACGAGAGCGGCATGGGGCTGGGCGGCGTTCCCGTGTTCAACGAGCAGATCAGCATGGCCCTCGCGGCCCGCGGGCACGATGTCACCCTCCTGACCGTCAAGCAGGTGCAGGGCGGCCACGAGGGGGTGACACTGCGCACCGTGCAACCGGCACCGGAGAACATCGAGGGGCGCCACTGGTTAGAGCAACAGGTCACTACGCAGCACCCCACGGCCTTCGGACTGCCGGACCCCCGGGAGCAGTCCTTCGACCTGATAATCGGCCACTCCCGGTTCTCGGGCCCGGCGGCGGTGGCCATCCGGGACACCTGGTACACCGAGGCGCGGGTCACCCACTTCCTGCACACCAGCCCGGAACGACTGCCCGGTTTCAAGTACCCCAACAACCCTGCCAGGGCGGCCGAGAAAGCCGCCCGGGACTCCAGCATCGAGCAGGTCATCATGAACCGCGCCGACGTCGTCGTCGGCGTCGGCCCGCTGCTGACGGAGGAGGCCCGGAAACTGGCCTCCACGAACCCGCAGGTACCGACCTCGCACGAACTCGTCCCCGGCACCGCCATCGAGCCCCTCGTCCAGCGCGCGCAGCAACAGAACGGTCCCCTCCAACTGCTGGCCCTGGGGCGCGCGGACGACGCCCTCAAGGGATTCGAGGACGCGGCCCAGGCCGTGAAACTGCTGAACGACCGGGGTGTCGCCGTGCACCTCACAATCCGCGGCGTACCTGACGCCAAGGTGCCGGATCTCCAGCAGAGGTTCAGCCAACTCGGCGGCGGCAACGTAACCGTGCTGTCCTTCTCCACGGAACGCGACGCGATCAGGAACGACATCAGGCGAGCTGACGCCGTCATCATGCCCTCCAAGCACGAGGGCTTCGGACTCGTCGCCACCGAGGCCCTGGGCCACGGCGTGCCCGTGCTCGTCAACGAGGACAGCGGTGCCGCCCGCTTCCTGCAGGACGCAAACCGGATCGCCCCCGAGCTGGGTATCCCCTGCGTCGTCCCCGAGCCCGCCGACCCCAGCCTCCGCGTCGCGAAGTGGGCCACCGCCGTCCACCAAATGAAGGAGCAGCTGCCGGAGCGCATCGCCCAGGCCAGCCAACTGCGGGAGATCCTGAAGTCGTACTCCTGGGAACACGCGGCGACCTCCCTCGTCCAGGCCTCGGTCACCGCCCCAGCGCCCGCCACCGGCGCCTCGGCCGCACAGCAGGCACATGCCACGGTGCAAGGCCCTGAAGGGACGGTCTTACTCTCGGGCAGTCCTCCTGGAATCCCGCCCACGCAGCGGGGCACGGCCACCACTGTCACCCTGACGGTCAATCAGACGATCCAGGTCACCCAACAGATGACCCAGAGCACCCAGGCCTCACAGCCCACCGGCCCCCACCCCCAGCCGCCGATCGCCAAAGCGGCCGCCCTCACCTCACGCGGCCGGAGGGGCACCGCCACCACTGCCCAGGGCACAGGGAGCAACCACCAGGGGTCCGCCTCCCAGGCCCGGCCGCAGATACCACAGCCGCCCAAGCCACAGGGCCCGTCGCACTGAGGAGTTCGCGATGCACTGGACGGTCCACGGGGAACGCACGATCCACGACACCCCCTGGGCGCGGTTGCGTTCGCTTGACGTCGAACAACCCGACGGCACCCGGGTCGACTACCACGTGGTCAGACTGCGGGACGTCGCTGTGACGGCCGCCGTCGACGAGCAGCAGCGTGTCCTGATGATGTGGCGCCACCGCTTCGTCACCGACACCTGGGCCTGGGAGCTGCCCATGGGTCTCGTCGAGGACGGCGAGGAGCCCGCGCAGGCGGCAGCACGGGAACTGGAGGAGGAGACGGGGTGGCGTCCGGGCTCGCTGCGGGAGCTGGTGTACGCGGAGCCCGCGGCCGGCATCACCGACGCCCGCCACTTCGTGTTCCGCACGGACGACGCCCGGCGGATCGGCGCACCGACCGAACGCAACGAGTCGGACCGCCTGGAGTGGATCCCACTCTCCCGGCTCGCCGGAATGATCGCCCGGCGGGAGATCGTCAGCAGTGCCACGCTCGTCGGCGTCATGGCGCTGCTGCTGGACATCAGCCCTACGACCTGACATGCGGAAATCAAACGACCCAGCAGTTACCGGCAAAACGCGGAAAAGCACCGCACGACACTCAGTTGGAGAACATCACATGCGCAGGACGCGGATGACCGTTGCGGCGACGGCCCTGGCCGGGGCGCTGCTCACCGGATGCGGATCCGGCGACGGCGGCGGCACGGGAACCGGCCCGGACCACAAGGGCGGCTCCGGGGCGAGCCGGGGCGCCGCGCCGGTCAAGCTCGCCGTACCTCCCGAATACGACGGCGGCAAGGGCTGGGACCAGGAGATCGACTGGGTCCCGCAGGATGCCGACGTCGACCCGGTGACGACGGACGGCGAAACGGTCGCCTACATCATCCGGTCCGGCAACGGGTACGCGGTCCAGGCGCGTGACGGTGCGACGGGCAAGGTGCGGTGGACCAGTGCGTCGTACCGGACACCGGCGGTGGACTCGCAGGATCGCATTGCCGTCGACACTCCCCGGCTGACCACCGTCCGACAGGGCGGCCGCTCCTACTTCGCTGCCTGGGCAGTTGGAGAGCAGCCCGGGGATGCCCTGACCAAGAACCAGGAGCTAACCCAGATCAACATCTACCCGGCGGATTCCTCCGGCAGTTCGGTCGCGCCGCTGCACCACGTCTCTGTGCCCGTCAGCACACTGCGGTCGGGTCCCGTCAAAGTCCGGGACAGCGGGGCCGGGCTGCTGGTCATGTGGAATTCCACCCCTCCCGGGAGCGCAACGGTCGACGCGGCAACCGGCAAAGTGACAGGCTATGACGAGGAACACCCATTCAACTGCGGCTCTGATTGCTCGTTCGATGGCGTCGTGGCCGTCACCAGGAAGGGGCCCGTAGTGAACGCCACGAGCCAGGGTTTTCTCGTACCGGGCGGCTGGACCAGCAGCGACATCGCTCCGAAGAACGTGAACGACGGCACTTTCTTCGGCGTCGACCACGGAATGTTCGTCGTCCACTGGAGGTCGGCCGACGTCTGGTCTGTGCATGACCTGCAAAGCGGCCGACTGCTGGCGAGTACGGCCTGTGACAACGGTCTCGAGTACAATGAGTACTCCCCCATTACCTCCCCGAACGGCACTTACCTCGCCTTCGGTTCAGTCGTCTTCGACGTCAAGACGGGTAAGGGTCTCTGCCAGGCAGGCGACAAGACCCGCCGCAGCTTCAAGATCGCCGCTCTCGCCGACGACGGGACCGCCTATGGCGTGCCCGACGACGAAACCCGCTATGGCGTCGCCAAGGACACCCCCGGCCCCACACCTGTCGTCGAACTGAACGTGAGCACGGGCTCACCGAAGGCCCTGCCCCAGGGCACCCTGGCTCCCGTCGCGACGCTGAACGGCGGAGCCGTGTTCACCCAGCGCGAGAACGGCGCCGGGCTGCGCCTTTCGGTGCGGCAGAAGCGCTGAGGCGTGCGCAACACGACATCCCGGATCCCTGCGCATGCAGATGATGCATGCGCAGGCCTCCTGGACCGAGCCCTACGCCGTGATGTCCTTCGTAGTGAACCGCGCCCACGCCGCCGAGCCGAAGACCGCCGCGTACAGGGCCTGCAGGCCGAGGTTGTGGAGCAGGTCGTCCCAGTAGACCGGGTCGCGCATGAGGTCCGCGAAGGACAGCCAGTAGTGCGAGAAGAAGTACGGCTGGAGCGCGTGCAACTGGGGGATCTGGTCGAGGATCTGGACCGTGATGACCAGGCCGACCGTCGTCGCCATCGCCGCGATGCCGCTGTTGATCAGGGTGGAGATGAACAGGCCGAGGGCCGCCACGCCGATCAGTGACGCGGCGACGACCAGGGCGATCAGCAGGGCGCGGCCCAGGCCGTCGGCGAAGCTGATGCGGGTGCCCGAGATCGTCGTCAGGTCCCCCAGGGGGAAGAGCAGGGCGCCCACCGCGAGTGCCGAGACGGCGACGACGAGGGTGGCGACGAGGCAGAAGGCCATCGTGGTCGCGTACTTGGTGAGCAGCAGACGCGTACGGCCGGCGGGGGCCACCAGGAGGTAGCGGAGCGTGCCGGAGTTCGCCTCGCCCGCGATCGCGTCGCCGGCGATGACGCCGATCGCCATCGGCAGGAAGAACGGGAGCGTCGCGGCGAGCGCCGTGAAGACCAGGAACAGCCCGTTGTTGGTGATCTGCGTGATGAACGCCGGGCCGCCGTCGCCCCCGCGTCCGTCGCGTCCGGACCCGCCGCCCGTCTGGATCCTGACCGCGATCCCGACCAGGATCGGCACCCCCGCCAGCACGGCGAGCAGCGCAAGCGTCCGCCAGCGCCGGAAGGTCGTCACGAGCTCGCTGCGCAGCAGGCCGAAGGTCCACAGCGGGCTCGGCGCCCGTACGGCATCCGGCGTGCCGATGGTGTCAACCCGCGACATCGAAGCCCTCTCCCGTCAGCGCCACGAACGCGTCCTCCAGGGAGGCGCGTTCGACGCCGAAGCCACGGACGCGGACTCCGGCGGTCACCAGTGCGGCGTTCACATCGGCCGGTTCGCGGTCCGGGGGCTCGCCCGTCACCCGGTCCTCGGCCACGACCACGTCGGCCACGCCCTGTTCCTTCAGGACGCGGGCCGCGTCGGTCACGTCCGGGGTGGTCACGACGAGGCGTCCGCGTGCCCCGGCCGCCAGGTCCGCCACCGCGCCCTGGGTGATCAGCCGGCCCTGGGCCATCACCGCGGCGTGCGTGCAGACCTGTTCGATCTCGTCGAGCAGATGGGAGGAGAGGAAGACGGTCGTGCCGTCGGACGCCAGCTCCCGTACCAGGGTGCGGATCTCGCGCATGCCCTGCGGGTCGAGGCCGTTGGTCGGCTCGTCCAGGACGAGGAGCCGTCGGGGCTGGAGCAGGGCGGCCGCGAGCCCGAGGCGCTGTTTCATGCCCAGGGAGTACGCCTTGGCCTTCTTGCCGGCCGCTGCCGTGAGGCCGACCCGGTCCAGCGCGGCCGCGACGCGTGTGCGCCGGGTGCGCGGGTCGGCGGTGGGGTCGGCGGCGTCGTAGCGCAGAAGGTTGTCGCGGCCGGAGAGGAAGCCGTACAGCGCCGGGCCCTCGATGAGGGCGCCGACGTGCGGGAGCACGGCGCGCGAGGCGCGGGGCATGGGCTGCCCCAGCACGCGCGCCGTGCCCGAGGTGGGCTCGATCAGGCCCATCAGCATGCGGATGGTGGTGGTCTTGCCGGAGCCGTTCGGCCCGAGGAAGCCGAAGACGCTGCCCGCCGGGACGGTCAGATCGAGCCCGTCCACGGCGAGCTGCCCGCCGCGATAGCGCTTGGTGAGGGCGCGGGTGGCGATGACCGGGGCGTCCGGTTCGCTCACCGCCGCCTCCGAGTCCTTCGCCCCGGAGTCCTTCGCCCCGGAGTCCTTCGGCTCCAGGTCCTCGGACTCCGAGGCCTGCGGCTCCGCTTCCGCGGCGGACAGTTCCTCCATGGGCTCTCCTGCTCGTGCCGTCCGTACGGGACTACTTGCCCGCGTTGGCCGCCTTCACCAGCGCGTCCTTGGTGACCGCGCCCGCGTACACCTTGCCGTCGTCCGTCATCAGGGCGTTGACCAGGCGGGTCGAGAAGACCGTGCCCGAGCCGAACTTGCCGCTGACGTGGTCACCGAGGGAGTCCAGGAAGCCGGAGACCGCGCTGTTGTCGGACGACGAGCCCTTGGGCATCCCGCCCTTGCTGCCGGTGTCGATCACGTAGATCGCGTTCCAGCCCTCGCCGATGGTCTTCGGCTCGGTGCCCCTGGCCGACTTCTCCATGCCCTTGGGCTCCGCCTTCGGCTCGCCCTTCACGTGGTCGCCCTGGGTGACCTTGGTGCCCTTGGGCGGCGTGAAGTCGAACGTCGAAGCGGCGGGCTTCGCGAACGAGACCTCGGTGAAGCCCACGTCCACGACGGCCGCGCCGCCCGACGCCGGGGTCAGCGTGAACTTCAGCGGCAGCCCGGTCTTCGAGTCCACCGCGATGCTGATCGCACCGACCGTGGTGCCCGACTGCTTCGGCCGGATGAGCAGCTTGTACGCGTCCCGGCCCGCGACCTGGACCGTGCCGTCGACCGTCACGGAGGTCGTCTTGTCGGCGGCCTTCAGGGCCTCCTGCGCGAAGTCCTTCGGCGTGGCCGGTACGTCCTTGGGCGCAGCCTTCTCGCCCCGGTGGTCGCCCGCGCCGGTCGAGTGGTACGCCTCGTTCGAGGAGCTGTCGTACGCCCACACGTCGTTGCCGTTGCGGATGACGCTGTACTCGGCGGCCTTCTCGAGGAGCGACAGCTTCTGCTTGTCCTGGCCGTCGGCGGCGATCCGCAGGGTGTGCGTACCGGAAGCCAGTTCGAGCAGCTTGGAGCTCGGGTCTGCGGCCGAGCCGTCCTTGCCCTTGGCGCCCTGGGAGAGCGCGCCCGAGGCGAGGCTGTTCTGCAGACCGCCGAGGTTCGGCAGGCCCAGGTCGGTGCTGATCTTCACCGTGCCGGACATCTGCTGGACGTCCGACTTGGCGATCTTCTCGATGAGCTGCTGCGCGCTGATCTTCGGCAGATCGGGGTCGCCGGAACCGGCGAACGCCGGGACGAGCCCGATGGTCGCCGCCGCGACGCCCACCACTGCGACCGGGACGACGTACCGCGCGGCGGTGCGCCGCCCGTCACGTACGTCCTCGACCTCCCCGGCGGGTGCGTTGTCGTCGGATTCGTACGGTGCCATGTGTGCCTTACCTCCGTCGTCGGCGGCGGCCCTACCGTCAGTGCACTTTCCCCCTGGCTCTCGACTTCGCTCGAGCAGGGAGGTGTCCCCACCCCTACGCCGCCATTGTCACCCGAACTCCTATGAGGTGGTGTTGTCCATCTGACCAAATCAGCTCAAGAGAAGCGTCAGACCCCGGGCTCAACTCCACGTAATCCTCGGGTATGACATCGCGGGGGTGACGCCTGCCCCGACCCGTAGGGGTTGTACGGGGAAGGCGCCACCCGGGGTGAACTCCTCGCTCAGCGCTGCACGAAGACGTAGTCGGCCCGGTAGGGCACGCCCACGATCGCGCCGGGCGTGCAGGAGCCGGCGGGTGCGACGCCTCCGACCGTGTTGAGGCGCAGGATCTCGGCGGTGTCCGCGAGCAGGCCGTGGTGCCTGCCGGACTGAGTGGCCTTCAGATCGAGCTCGGGGATGTTCGTGTCGCCGTTCGGGGTCCTGGTCAGGACCGTGCCGGTGACCGCGCTGCGGTCGAGCGCGACCCACTGCGGTGTACCGGAGTTGGGCTTCACGAAGGAGTGCAGAATGCCGCCGCCGAGCAGCGCGGCGACATCGCGCTGGGCGAAGGCGTAGCCGCCGCCGGCGGCCGGCTTGCACTCGTAGATCTGCTTGCCCTTGACCACGGAGGCCTGGAAGTTGTCCAGGGCGTGGCGGAAGTCGATGGCGGTGGTGACGTTGTGGAGCTGGCCGCGGACGGCTCCGCCGGGGAACTCGGCGGTGTGCAGGTTGGCGTAGAAGGCGCCGGGGTCGGTCTTGAGCTGCGAGAGCAGGGCGGCATCCGTGACCTTCACGCTGCCGGAGACGGTGTGGCCCTTGCTGCCCTTCGCCAGCAGCTTGCTGAAGTCGATCTTGACTCCGCCGTTGACGCCCTTGGCGCCCTGGTGGATGTGGAGCATCGTGGGCCGGCCGGTGCCGCGCCAGGTGACGGCGACGGAGACCGTGTCGCCCTTGACCCTGACGAACTCCAGGGCGGCGCCGTCCTTGTCCCCGACGGCGGGGCCGCCGGCGACGGGCACCTCGTTGGCGCCACGGAGGCCGGCGACGAGCGTGGTGCCGCCGGTACCGGCGGGCGTGCCGCTCCGGGTGACACCTCCGACGGCGGCCCGGTCCGCGTTCCCGGCGTGGTCCATGCCGTGGTGCGCGTTCCCGTTGCCGGCGGCGAAGGCCGGGATGACCGCGGCGGCGACTGTGGCGGCGGCGGCCACGGCGACGCCGGTGACGATCAGGCTCTTGCGGCGCTTCGTGGAAGTGACGTCAGTACTCATGATCGGAAATCTCCCCGTATCCGAGCTGACGCCCCCTGCGTCAGCTTCTGGGCATGGGTACGGACCCGATCCGAGCCTGGACTCAATCCAACATTGTGGCCTGCATCACACTTCACCGAAAAGCATGACGAAAAAGTTACGGATGTGGCAGGTGTGTCACGGCAGCGTCCCCGAGCGGTGACACGCCGGGGCTAACCCGCCCGGTGCACCACAGCGTCGCACAGCTGCATCAGGGCCGCCTTCGCGTCGCACTCCCGCAGCGGGGCCAGGGCCGTACGGGCGTCCTCCGCATAGCGGACCGTGTCGCGACGGGCCTGCTCCAGGGACGGGTGGACCCGCAGCCGGGCGAGGGCTTCGGCGTGGCGGGCGTCGTCCGTCAGGTCCGAGTCCAGGAGCTCGCACAGGGCGATGTCCTCGGGCAGCCCCAGTCGTTCCGCGCGCTCACGCAGCCGCAGGACCGGCAGGGTGGGGATGCCCTCGCGCAGGTCCGTCCCGGGGGTCTTCCCGGACTCGTGCGAGTCCGACGCGATGTCCAGCACGTCGTCGGCCAGCTGGAACGCCACGCCCAGCCGCTCGCCGTACTGCGTGAGCACGTCCACGACCGTCTCGTCGGCGCCCGACATCATCGCCCCGAAGCGACACGCCACCGCCACCAGCGAGCCGGTCTTGCCGCCGAGCACGTCCAGATAGTGCTCCACCGGATCGCGGCCGTCCCGCGGGCCGGCGGTCTCCAGGATCTGGCCCGTGACCAGCCGCTCGAACGCCTCCGCCTGAATGCGGACGGCCTCGGGGCCGAGGTCGGCCAGGATGTGCGACGCCCTCGCGAACAGGAAGTCACCGGTGAGGACGGCGACCGAGTTGCCCCAGCGGGTGTTCGCGCTGTCCACCCCGCGCCGCACGTCGGCCTCGTCCATCACGTCGTCGTGGTACAGCGTGGCGAGGTGGGTCAGCTCCACGACCACGGCCGAGGGCACGACCCCGGGCGCGTACGGGTCGCCGAACTGCGCGGCGAGCATCACGAGCAGCGGCCTGAACCGCTTCCCGCCCGCCCGTACGAGATGCTGCGCGGCCTCCGTGATGAAGGGCACCTCGCTCTTGGTGGCGTCGAGCAACCCTTCCTCGACAGCGGCCAATCCGGCCTGGACATCGGCTTCCAGAGCCTGGTCCCGCACGCTCAGCCCGAACGGCCCGACGACGGTCACGTGGGGTCTCCTGTCTGCTGACGTCTGCTGACGATCACACGGTCGGTCTCAAAGACGGTCACTTGGTCGATGACGTCGTCTGTCGACGCGGCTCACACGTTTGTCGATCTGTCGCCGCCATCACTCAAGTCAGCGTATCCGGTCAGGTTTCGATCACCACGAGCGCCCACTGTTCCAGGCCGGGCGGTATCGGATCACGAACGGTATGTTCTTGATCAGGTGATACGAACAGATATCCATCGACATAACCGAAAGAGGCCCCTCGTAGTCGGTGGGCCATCACCGCCGCGCGCCACCGTCACCCGCCCGGACGCACACCCGGCCCGCTGAGGACGCCCAGGAGTCCGAGGTCACGCGCATGCACATCCGTACCTCCTTCCCCTATGAAACGGCTCATGCCGACTTCTGGATCCCGCTCCAGGACGGCACTCGTCTGTACGCACGCGCGTGGCGCCCGCTGACCGGGGAGCCCGTCCCCGTCCTCCTCGAATACCTTCCGTACCGGCTCACCGACTACACCGCGCCCCGCGACCGGCAGCGGCACCCCTGGTACGCGGGCCACGGCTACGCCTCCGTCCGGGTGGACGTGCGCGGGCACGGCAACTCCGACGGCCTGCCCGCCAACGAGGACTCGGCGATCGCGCTGTCCGACGGCGTCGAGGTCGTCGAGTGGCTGGCCGCGCAGCCCTGGTGCGACGGCCGGGTGGGTATGTTCGGCATCTCCTGGGGCGGCTTCGTCTCCCTCCGGATCGCGGCCCTCGCGCCCGAGCCGCTCAAGGCGGTCGTCACGGTCTGCGCCCCGGACGACCGCTATGACAACGACGTGCACTACCTGGGCGGCTCCGTCCTCGCCTGCGGTATGCACACCCGCACGGCGACGCTGCTCGCCTTCGCGGCCCGTCCGCCGGACCCCCGGTATGTGGGCGCGGTGTGGCGGGACGCCTGGCTCGGACGCCTGGCGGCACTGGACCCTCCCGTCCACACCTGGCTGGCCCACCAGACACGGGACGATCACTGGCGGCACGGCAGCGTCCGCGAGGACTACGGCGCGGTCCGGGCCGCCGTCCTGGCGGTGGGCGGCTGGCACGACCCGTACCGGGACTCCGTGCTGCGTCTCGTGGAACATCTTCCGGCCGATCGCGTACGTGGCCTGATCGGGCCGTGGGCGCACCAGTACCCGGACCGCGGCCGGCCGCCCGGGCCGGCGATCGGCTTCCTCCAGGAGACGCTCCGCTGGTGGGATCACTGGCTCAAGGGCAAGGACACGGGGGTCATGGCGGAGCCGTTGCTGCGCGCGTACATCAGCGACTCGCACCCTCCGGCGAGGGTCCACGACGTACTCCCGGGCCGCTGGGTCGGCGAGCCGTCCTGGCCGTCACCGCACGTCACCCCGGTCTCGTACGCGCTCCGGGGCGCCCCCGTGCTCGTACGCTCCCCTCTGCACACCGGCCTCGACGCGGGCGGTGTCGTCCCCCGCGGCGACGACGCCGACCTGCCGCCCGACCAGCGTGAGGAGGACGCGAGGTCGGCCTGCTTCGAGTTCGAGGCGGCCGAGGAGACCTGGGTGCTGGGGCGGCCCCGGGTGCGGCTGCGGCTGACGTCCTCCGTGCCGCGCGGGCAGGTGGTCGCCCGCCTCTGCGACGTGGCACCCGACGGGACGTCGACGCTCGTCACCCGGGGCGCCCTGAACCTGTCGGCGCGCCACGGCCCGGACCGGGCGGTCCCCTGGGCCCCGGGGGCCACCGAGGACGTGGCGTTCGAGCTGAACGGCATCGGCCACGCCTTCCCGCCGGGCCACCGCATCCGGCTCGCCGTCTCCTCCGCGTACTGGCCGTGGCTGTGGCCGCAGCCGGGTTCGGAGACCGGCCTCACACTGGACCCTGCGGGCAGTGCACTCGAACTGCCCGTACGGACAAGGGAGTCGGGCGCGGACATCGCGTTCGGTGAGCCGGAGCACTCCGAGCCGCTGGGCGTCAGCCGGCCGGCCACGCTCGACGAACCGCGCCCGGAGCGCCTGGTGGTGCGGGACGTGGCGAAGGGTGAGTGGCTCCTGGTGGTCGACCCACGCCGCAACGGCACCCGTGTGTATCCCGACGGTCTCGAAGTGACCGAGGACACATTGGAGGCGTACACCATCGAGGACGCGGATCCGCTGACCGCCCGCACCCGCTCCGACCGGTCGATCCGGCTGCACCGCCCGGAGGCGGGGTGGGACGCGAGGGTGGAGACGCACTCCGGGATCACCTGCACCGCAACGGACTTCGTCGTCTCGAACGAGCTCGTCTGCAAGGACGGCGACGAGGTGGTGTTCCACCGCACATGGGAGAAGCGGGTTCCGCGCACGGCGGGTTAGGGCGGCGCGCCCACTGGGCCCAGCTCCGGGCCACCACCACACTCGTGAACTATTTGTCCGAATTTGCCGGAATCAGGGTGAGTGACCCATGTCCACTTCACCCAAGTTGATTCCGGCCCCCGCCCATTGGGCATTGCGGTCGGAGCACGTGAAATAGGTCACGCCCGAATGAGACGGGGCGTTTCGGGCACGTCGCCAACTCCCCCTTTGCTGGTGGCAACTTGAACCCGATTCAACGCTGGGGGTCACCCTCCCTATTCCCCCATTTCAACGCCAATCCGGAAGGACTGTGACTTCCGAGCTTGTTCCCGACATGTGCTCTCGCATACCTTCCATTCGACCCGAGCGGAACGCCGAATCCTGCCGCCGCTCGAGAACCCTTCGACCCACTGAGGCAGGAGCGGGGGAACCAGGTAAGCCGCCGGGCCGGACATCACACCGGAACGGCTTGGGGTGAAGTCGTGCCCTCGACACCGAGGACACGGCCGGGCACCTCCCCGCCCGAACCCGACAGCTCACCTCGCAGGCGCCGGAGAGGAATGCGACATGTCCGTTTTCGCCCTGCCCGCACGCCGTCGGGACCGCGGCTCCAAGGCCGCCCGCCTCACCCGTGCCGTCGCTGTCGCGACGACGGGTGCCGCCCTTCTCGCCGCCCCGGTCATCGGGGCTACCAGCGCTTCCGCCGCCACGCCGGCCACGACGTCCGCCGTGAGCACCGTGGCACGCAAGGGCAACCTCGACACCTGGATCCGTCAGTCGCTGGCCGTCATGGCGCAGCACCGGATACCCGGGACGTACAACGGCATCTACCGCAACGTGATGCGCGAGTCGTCGGGCAACCCCAGGGCCATCAACCTCTGGGACTCGAACGCCGCTAAAGGCATCCCGTCCAAGGGGCTTCTGCAGATCATCGACCCCACGTTCCGGGCGTACCACGTGGCGGGCACGTCCTTCAACCCGTACGACCCGGTCGCGAACATCACGGCCGCGTGCAACTACGCCGCGCACCGGTACGGCTCGATCGACAACGTCCACAGCGCGTACTGATCCGCACGGGCCGGGAAGCTACCGGCCCGTGAGCAGTCTTTCGAGGACGACGGCGATGCCGTCGTCCTCGTTCGACGTGGTGATCTCGTCGGCGACGGCCTTGAGTTCCGGGTGGGCGTTGGCCATGGCGACCCCGTGCGCGGCCCAGTCGAACATCGGGATGTCGTTGGGCATGTCGCCGAAGGCGATGGTCTGCGACCGGCTCAGGCCGAGGTACTCGGCGGCCAGCGCGAGCCCCGTCGCCTTGGTGATGCCGCATGGCTGGAGTTCGACGGTGCCGGGCCCGGACATGGTGACCGTCGCGAGGGAACCGACCGCTCCGCGGGCCGCCTCCGCCAACTCGTCGTCGGACAGGGCGTGATGGCGCAGCAGCACCTTGCTGATGGGCTCGCACCACAGATCGTCGCGCCGCTCGACCTGTACGGCGGGCAGAGTGGGGTGCGGCATCAGATAGCCGGGCTCGATGAGGGTGAGCCCGTCCACCCCGTCCTGGTCGACCGCCGCGTACACCTGCCCCACCTCGGCCTCGATCTTGCCGAGCGCGGTCTCGGCCAACTCCCGGTCCAGGGTGACCGAGAACAGCAGCCGGTCCGCGCCGGCGTCGTACACCTGCGCGCCCTGTCCGCACACCGCGAGCCCCCTGCTGCCGAGGTCGTCGAGCAACGGCCGCACTCTCGGCGCCGGGCGCCCTGTCACCACGAGGTGCTGTGCGCCGGCGACTGCGGCCCGCGTCAGCGCGGCCCTGGACCGGTCGGAGAGCGTGTCGTCACCACGCAGCAGCGTTCCGTCCAGGTCAGTGGCGATGAGTGAATATGCGAGGGGTGCGGCCATGATCAGAGAATACGGATGGAACGCCCCGGCGACTCGGCGCGAACCGGACGTCGTCCGATATCCCGTGCGCCCCAGGACTTACGCGGTAGGGTTCCCCGGAGACCGCCCCATCGCGCCCCAACAACCGTTTGCAGGCGTGCTGTTGAGCATGTTCTCTGCCACGTCGGCCGGCTCCCTTCCCCACGGCGCCGAACGCGTCACGCACCACACTCCGGCCCAAGGGCGCCCTGTCGTAAGGGCGCCCGGTTCTCAGCCGTGCACCGCCGCCAGGTGCTTCGCCAGACGCGGCGACGCGAACTCGGTGCCGCACACGAAGCGCATCACCGGGCCGTACGAGGCCGCGGCCGGAAGGCCCGTGAAGTAAAGGCCCGGGACGGACGACACATACCCCGCGCCGAGCTTCGGTGTGCCGCGGCTCACTCCCAGTTCCGTACGCAGCTCATGGCCCAGGAAGTCCATCGCTGCGATGTTCACGCGGTAGCCGGTCGCGGCGATGACGTGGTCGGCGCTCAGTTCCTCCGTGCGGCCCGCGTGCGTCCGGACCGTCAGCACCGGGCTGCCGTCGGGCGCGGCCGCGCTGACCACACGGTCGACCTCACGCACCCCCACCTTGCCCTCGAAACGGTCACGCAGCCACCACGCACCGAGCGGGCCGAGGACGCGGCGGACCAGATAGTGGCGGGTCTGGGCGGGCAGGAAGCGGTACGGATGCGGGTAGTAGCTCAGCGCCCACAGCGACCAGGCACGCCCGAAGGGCGATTCGGGGCGCAGCTTCGGCTGGTCCCACGGGGCCGCGCCGAAGGCGACACTGCCCCGGCCGCGCGAGACCACGCGCACCCGCGCGCCCGCCTCCGCCGCCAGCACCGCCGTCTCCAGCGCGGACTGGCCCGCGCCGACGACCATCAGCTCCTTGCCGGAGAACCTGGTCAGGTCGTGGTGCTGAGAACTGTGGGAGACCGGGCCCGTTGGAGTGGGTCCGTCCGGCGACGCCCCGGCCAGCTCGGGCGGGAGGTGGGCGAGGCCCGACAGGCCGGTCGCGACCACGACCGCGCGGGCCGTGAACGTCTCGCCCGAGTCCAGCTTCAGCTCGAATCCGCCGCCCTGGCGGCGGTCCACCGAAACGACCCGGACCCGCTCCAGTTCGGGCACCAGCTTCTGCTGGAACCACTCGCCGTATCCGATGAAGGTCTCGACCGGGATGATGTCCTCGTCCGTCACCAGCCTGGGGATACTCGCCGCGTCGCAGTAGTCGACCAGGGTGTGGCCGCGCTGGGGCGCGTCGATGTTGGAGGCCGCCGGGGTGGACTTCAGGAGCATGCCCGCGGGCATGTGGTCGCGCCAGCTCACCATCGGCTCGCCGAAGACGCGTACCGGGATACCGCGCGCCCGTAGATGGGCGGCGGTGGACAGGCCGAATGGCCCGGCACCGATGACTGCTACCGGTTGAATCACGAAGTCCCTCCCCAGGACGCGACGTGCGTACTTCGTGGTGGAGCCGAACGAGCCGGGCTACCTGCCCGGACTCGTGGTGCTGCCGCGGCGATTGGTCCGCCACAGCTGAAACAGGTGCTTCGCGCCCGGCCGCACGAAGCGCGCGAGCATCGTGAAGAACGGCCGCAGGTCGTCACCCGCGAGCCAGGCCAGCTCCGTACCGCTCGCGCGGGCCGGTGCGTGTGGCGTCGTATACCCGCTGCGGCGGTAGGCGAGCAGAGCGGGAAGGTCGATGTTCTCCACGATGTACCGGTGGCCGGCGCGCTGTTCCCCCTCCGGGACGGTGCGGCCGGTCAGGTCCAGATGCATGGCGCGGACGACGTCCACCCCCGACTCGTTCTCGAAGAGCCGGAACTGGGCGCCCATGCGGGGGTTGAAGTCGAGCAGTTTGTACTGACCGTCGCGGCGGTCGAAGCGCAGGTCGAGATCGATGATGCCGGTGAAGCCGATCTGCTTGATGAAACGCGCGGCGAGGTCCGCGAGTTCCGGGTTGTCCACGACGTACGCGTTCGCCGTCATGCCCGCGTGCGGCGGCCAGGAGCGGACCTTGACGCCGGTGAACAGGGCCTGCGGTGTCGAGTCCTGGTCGAAGTACGCGTGCACGATCCAGTCCTCGGCCTCCTCCCGGGGCAAGTACTCCTGGAGGATCACGCCGGGGTGCTCGCCCCAGTCACGGGCGAGCGTGAGGAGCCCCTCGCGGGTGGCGATCTTGGTCGTGCCGCCCACCGCGGGCTGGGCACGGCGCACGAACGCCTCACGGTTCTTGGCGACGAGCGGGAAGCGGGCCTTCTCGGCGAAGCGCACGATGTCGTCGTACGACTGCGGGAAGGCGGCCGCCGGGCTCGGGATGCCGTGTTCCACGCACAGTTCGTGCAGGCCCTGCTTGCTGGCGAGGCGGCGCGGGAGCTTGGCGTCCACCTTCGGGAACAGGAAGGGGCCACCCAGCACGTCCTGGTGCTCCGCGATCAGGACCGCGGCCTCCTCGTCGGTGGGAATGAGGACCGTCGGACGGCCGATGCGCCGCCCGATCCCCAGCAGGCCCTCCACGAGTTGCTCCGGTTCCTCCGTCCCGGTGGTCGGCCACACGAAGGCGCGCCGCAGATAGCGGGAAACCGCCGCCGGTGTGTAACGGTCCTCGGTGATCGCATACATCGGAATGCCGAGCCGGCCCAGGCTTCGGATGGCGCCCACCCCGCCGTGATGCAGCGGGTAGTCGCCGAACTTCACAATGAGCCCCGGTACGTCGCGGTCCGCATCGAACGGCACGCCGACGGTGCTCCTGGCCACGGGTCCCCCCACGTGTCCCCCCTACGGACCGGACCCACCCCGTCCGTGTCCCCCAAAGGACGCTAAGCCGGAATTGACCCCTCCGACAAGGCTTATTCGGACATTGCGAACTCTTTAGACCCTGCCCAAGACAGCCAACTCACCCGTAACGTGTGCGACGACCACATGGAACGCACCCCCATGTACGGCACACCTGAAGTGCACGAAAGCGAGGCAGCATCCCATGCCCCCCTTCGACGTCCCCGAGGGCGATCCCTTCGGCCCGCACAACCTCCCCTATGGCGTTTTCTCGCCCGTCGGCTCCGGCGAACGGACCGTCGGCGTCCGCCTGGGGGACCACGTGCTCGACGCGGGCGCCGCGGCGACGGCCCTCGGCTCCCCCTACGCCTCCCTGCTGGCGCGGCCGTCCCTGGGCCCGCTGCTGGCCGCCGGACGCACCGCCTGGTCGGACGTGCGCCGGGCGCTGACGGCGTGGGTGACGGTGCCCGCGCACCGCGAGACCGTCGAGCCCTTCCTGCACCCGCTCTCCGAGGTGACCCTGCACCTGCCCTTCGAGGTCGCGGACTACGTCGACTTCTACGCCTCCGAGAATCACGCCCGCAATGTCGGGCAGATCTTCCGCCCGGACGCGGCGGACTCCCTGACCCCCAACTGGAAGCACCTGCCGATCGGCTACCACGGCCGGTCGGGGACGGTGGTGGTGTCGGGCACGGACGTCGTACGCCCGAGCGGCCAGCGCAAGGCCCCTGCCGACCCCGCTCCGGTCTTCGGTCCCTCCGTCCGCCTGGACATCGAGGCCGAGGTCGGGTTCGTGGTCGGTGTTCCATCCCAGATGGGCACTCCGGTGGGCCTGTCCGGCTTCCGCGACCATGTCTTCGGCCTCTGCCTGCTCAACGACTGGTCGGCGCGGGACATCCAGGCCTGGGAGTACGTGCCGCTCGGGCCGTTCCTCGGCAAGTCGTTCGCCACGTCCGTCTCGGCGTGGATCACCCCGCTCGACGCGCTGGAGGACGCCCGGGTGGCGCCGCCGGAGCGCACGCATGCGCTGCTGCCGTATCTGGACGACACGGAGGAGGAGCCGACGGGCTACGACCTGCACATCTCCGTCGCGATCAACGGCCATGTGGTCTCCGAGCCGCCGTTCTCGACCATGTACTGGACGGCGGCCCAGCAGCTGGCGCACATGACAGTGAACGGGGCGTCGCTGCGGACGGGCGACCTGTACGGCTCGGGCACGGTGAGCGGCCCTGCGGAGCACGAGCGCGGCTCGCTCCTCGAACTGACCTGGAACGGACGGGACCCGCTCGAACTCCCGGACGGGAAACGGACGTTTCTCGAGGACGGCGACGTGGTGACGCTCACGGCCTGGGCACCGGGGCCGGGCGGCACGCGGGTGGGGCTCGGGGAGGTGACGGGCCGGGTGGTGTCCGGCAGCTGATACGCATCAGCTGCCAGACCTCTCGGTGGTTCGTGACGGGACGCCGGGCCGGGGCGGATGAGAAGCGCTGTGGGGGGTGCCGCCCCGGGCGCACCTATATCCAGTCCTCCGGCTCCGGCGCCTCCTCCGGCTCCGGCTCGGGCTCCGGCTCCGGCCACTCCGGGGCCGGGCCCTCGTCCTGTGCCGAACCGCCGTCCAGGGAAGACAGCACTCCGAGCACCCCCTCCCCGTACGTCGCGAGTTTCTTCTCCCCCACTCCGCTGATCGTGCCGAGCTCCGTCACCGACTTCGGGCGGACCGCCGCGATCTCGCGGAGCGTCGCATCGTGGAAGATCACGTATGCCGGGACGCCCTGTTCCTTCGCCTGGGTCGCTCTCCAGGAGCGCAGGGCCTCGAAGACGGGCTGGAGCTCCGGCGAAAGCTCGGCGGCGGCCTTCGGCGTACGCTCGCCCTTCGGGGCCGCGGACCGCGCGACCGTGGGCTTCGGCGGCTCCTTGCGCAGCGGCACCTCGTGCTCCCGCCGCAGCACCGCCCCGCTCGCCTCGGTCAGCACCAGCGTCCCGTACTCGCCCTCGACCGCGAGCAGGCCCTGTGCCAGCAACTGGCGGATGACACCCCGCCATTCGCCCTCGGTCAGCTCCTCGCCGATGCCGAACACGGACAGCTGGTCGTGGTCGAACTGGATCACCTTGGCCGTGCGCCGCCCCAGCAGGATGTCGACGATCTGCACCGCGCCGAACTTCTGCCGCCGCTCCCGGTCCAGCCGCCACACGGTGGACAGCACCTTCTGCGCGGCGATCGTGCCGTCCCAGGTGTCGGGCGGCACCAGGCACGTGTCGCAGTTGCCGCAACCGGCCGGTTCGGGGTCCTGTCCGAAGTAGGCGAGCAGCCGGCCACGGCGGCACTGCGCCGTCTCGCACAGCGCCAGCATGGCGTCCAGGTGCGCCTGGGCCCGGCGGCGGAACGACTCGTCGCCCTCCCCGGACTGGATCAGCTTGCGCTGCTGTATGACGTCGTTCAGCCCGTAGGCCATCCAGGCCGTGGACGGCAGTCCGTCGCGGCCCGCCCGGCCCGTCTCCTGGTAGTAACCCTCGACCGACTTCGGCAGGTCCAGGTGCGCGACGAACCGTACGTCCGGCTTGTCGATGCCCATTCCGAACGCGATGGTCGCCACCACGACCAGGCCGTCCTCGCGCAGGAAGCGGGACTGGTGCGCAGCGCGCGTGCCCGCGTCCAGGCCCGCGTGGTAGGGCACCGCCTCGATGCCGTTGCGGGTCAGGAACTCCGCCGTCTTCTCCACCGAGTTCCGCGAGAGGCAGTACACGATGCCCGCGTCGCCCGCGTGCTCCTCGCGCAGGAACGACAGCAGCTGCTTCTTGGGGTCGGCCTTCGGCACGATCCGGTACTGGATGTTGGGGCGGTCGAAGTTCGCCACGAAGTGGCGGGCCCGTGGCATGTTCAGCCGCTGGGTGATCTCCTGGTGCGTCGCGTGCGTCGCCGTCGCCGTGAGCGCGATCCGGGGCACGTCCGGCCAGCGCTCGCCGAGCAGCGACAGCGCGAGATAGTCGGGCCGGAAGTCGTGGCCCCACTGCGACACACAGTGCGCCTCGTCGATCGCGAACACCGAGATCTTGCCGCGCGAGAGCAGGTCGAGAGTGGACTCCAGCCGCAGCCGCTCCGGGGCCAGATAGAGCAGGTCCAGCTCACCGGCCAGGAACTCCGCCTCCACCACTCGCCGTTCGTCGAAGTCCTGCGTGGAGTTGACGAACCCGGCGCGGACGCCGAGCGCCCGCAGCGCGTCCACCTGGTCCTGCATCAGTGCGATGAGGGGCGAGACCACCACGCCCGTACCCGGTCTGACGAGGGCCGGAATCTGGTAGCAGAGCGACTTGCCGCCACCGGTCGGCATCAGGACGACGGCGTCACCGCCGGCCACCACATGCTCGACGATCGCCTCCTGGTCGCCGCGGAAGGTCTCGTAGCCGAAGATCCGGTGCAGCGCGGCCTGTGCCTCGCTCCCGCCGCCCGGCGCCGGCATCACGCCCGCCTCGGTCATCACACCCGTCCCGTCCATCGCCCGTCCCCCGTGCGTAGTCCCTCGACCACTGCGTCCACGATAGGGGGCGGCGCCGACAGCGCCGGAGTTATCCACAGGCTGCTCCTGTGCACCCCGGGTCAAGGACACGACAGTCGTTCACACGTACGCGGGAGACCTGCACGTTTGCGCCCGATAGTCTGAATGGACCGGCGAGACTCCGTCCCATGGGAGCACTGATGAGCGTCGCACCGAAGGCGTCCACGCCCACTTGGCCGACTCCGCCGGAGGGCGGCTGGACCGCCGACGACCTGGACCGGCTTCCGAATCTGCCTCCGCACACGGAATTGATCGACGGGAGCCTGGTCTTCGTGAGTCCGCAGACCATCTTTCACGAGCGTGCCATCGATTTCTTCAAATGGCAGCTCCAGTCTCTGGCACCTGCGGACCTTGAGGTCTTCCGCGAGTTCACCATTGATCTCGACAGCCAGAACAGGCCCGAACCTGACGTGGTCGTGGTACAGGGGGACGTAGCGGAGGACCCGGAGCAGACCCGGTTCCCTGCGAACGCCGTCGTCCTGGCCATCGAGGTCGTTTCGGAGGACTCCGTCTCACGAGACCGCGAGACCAAGCCCATGAAGTACGCACGGGCCAAGATCCCCCACTACTGGCGGGTCGAGAACGAGAAGGGCCGCGCCGCGGTGCACGCCTTCGAGTTGGAGCCCACCACCGGCACGTACACCAGCGTAGGGATCTACCGCGAGCGGATGAAGGTGGACGTCCCGTTCCCCGTGGATCTGGATCTCACCCAGATCAAGACGCGCCGCACGCCGAACCCGTAAGCCCGCGCACACGGCGGCCCGGCACCCCCCGAGCGGGCACCGGGCCGTCGTGTGCGGCGGGGAATCGTCAGCGCACGAACACGCCCGCCTGGCTCGCCAGGTCCAGGAAGTACTGCGGCGCCACGCCCAGCACCAGCGTGACCGCCACGCCCACCCCGATCGCCGTCATCGTCAGCGGGGAGGGGACCGCCACCGTCGGGCCCTCCGGGCGCGGTTCGCTGAAGAACATCAGGACGATCACGCGGATGTAGAAGAACGCCGCGATCGCCGACGAGATCACACCGATCACGACCAGCGGGATCGCCCCGCCCTCGGCCGCCGCCTTGAACACCGCGAACTTCCCGGCGAAGCCGGAGGTCAGCGGGATGCCCGCGAAGGCCAGCAGGAACACCGCGAACACGGCCGCCACCAGCGGCGACCTGCGGCCGAGCCCGGCCCACTTGGACAGGTGCGTCGCCTCGCCGCCCGCGTCGCGGACGAGCGTCACCACCGCGAACGCGCCGATCGTCACGAACGAGTACGCGGCCAGGTAGAAGAGGACGGAGGACACGCCGTTGCGTGTCGTCGCGATGACACCCGCGAGGATGAATCCCGCGTGCGCGATCGACGAGTACGCCAGCAGCCGCTTGATGTCGGTCTGCGTGATCGCGACGATCGCACCGCCCAGCATGGTGACGATCGCGACCGCCCACATCACCGGCCGCCAGTCCCAGCGCATGCCCGGCAGAACGACGTACAGCAGTCGCAGCAGCGCGCCGAACGCCGCCACCTTCGTCGCCGCCGCCATGAAGCCGGTCACCGGGGTCGGCGCGCCCTGGTAGACGTCCGGGGTCCACATGTGGAACGGCACCGCGGCCACCTTGAACAGCAGGCCCATCACGATCATCGCGGCGCCGACGAGCAGCAGTGCATCGTTGCCCATGGTGCCCGCGAGCGCCGGGTCGACGTTCGTGACCGTGCCGTCGACGACCTGGGCGATCGTCGCATAAGAGACCGAGCCCGCGTACCCGTACAGCAGCGCGATGCCGAACAGCGTGAACGCCGAGGCGAACGCGCCGAGCAGGAAGTACTTGACCGCGGCCTCCTGCGACATGAGCCGCTTGCGGCGGGCAAGCGCGCACAGCAGGTACAGCGGCAGCGAGAAGACCTCCAGGGCGACGAACAGGGTCAGCAGGTCGTTCGCCGAGGGGAAGACGAGCATGCCGCCTACCGCGAACAGCAGCAGCGGGAACGCCTCCGTCGTCGTAAACCCGGCCTTGACGGCGGCCTTCTCGCTCTCACTGCCCGGCACGGATGCGGCCTGCGCGGCGAACGAGTCCACCCGGTTGCCGTGTGCCGCCGGGTCCAGGCGCCGCTCGGCGAAGGTGAACACGCCGAGCAGACCGGCCAGCAGGATCGTCCCCTGCAGGAACAGGGACGGTCCGTCGACCGCGATCGCGCCCATCGCCGCGATATGCGCCTTCGTGGTGCCGTATCCGTCGGCGGCGAGCGCCACGACCGCGGCGAACGCGGCGGCGAGCGCGACGACCGACACGAACACCTGCGCGTAGTAGCGGGACCTGCGCGGGATGAGCGCCTCGATCAGCACTCCGACGAGCGCCGCACCGATGACGATCAGCGTCGGCGACAACTGCCCGTATTCGATCTTCGGCGCCTCGATCTTCGAGATCGGGTCGGCCGCGGTTGTCCACAGGCTGTGGACGGCTGCTGCGCTCACTTGGCCGCCTCCACCTTGGGCTTGGGATCGGTCTGGTGTACGTCGGACATGGTCTGCTTGACCGCCGGATTGACGATGTCGGTGACCGGCTTCGGGTAGACACCCAGGAAGATCAGCAGAACGATCAGCGGGGCGACGACCAGGAGCTCGCGCAAGCGCAGGTCCGGCATCTGGGCGACCTCCGCCTTCACCGGGCCCGTCATCGTCCGCTGGTAGAGGACGAGGGTGTAGAGCGCGGCGAGGACGATGCCGAAGGTGGCGATGATGCCGATCGCCGGGTGGCGGGCGAATGTGCCGACCAGGACCAGGAATTCACTGATGAAGGGCGCCAGTCCCGGAAGGGAGAGGGTCGCCAGGCCACCGATCAGGAACGTGCCGGCGAGCACGGGCGCGACCTTCTGCACGCCTCCGTAGTCCGCGATCAGGCGCGAGCCGCGGCGCGAGATCAGGAAGCCCGCCACCAGCATCAGGGCGGCGGTCGAGATCCCGTGGTTGACCATGTAGAGCGTCGCACCGGACTGGCCCTGGCTGGTCATCGCGAAGATGCCCATGATGATGAAGCCGAAGTGCGAGATCGACGCGTACGCCACCAGTCGCTTGATGTCCCGCTGGCCGACCGCGAGCAGCGCCCCGTAGATGATGCTGATCAGCGCGAGCACAAGGATGGCGGGCGTCGCCCACTTGCTCGCCTCCGGGAACAGCTGGAGGCAGAAGCGCAGCATCGCAAAGGTGCCCACCTTGTCGACGACCGCCGTGATCAGCACGGCGACCGGGGCGGTGGCCTCCCCCATGGCGTTGGGCAGCCAGGTGTGCAGCGGCCACAGCGGCGCCTTCACCGCGAAGGCGAAGAAGAAGCCGAGGAACAGCCAGCGCTCGGTGCTGGTCGCCATGTGGAGCGAGCCGCTCGCCCGCGCCTGCACGATCTCCGGGAGCGAGAAGTTCCCCGCCTGCACATAGAGACCGATCACCGCGGCAAGCATGATCAGTCCGCCGACCAGGTTGTAGAGGAGGAACTTCACGGCGGCATACGAGCGTTGCGTGGACGCCGCCTTCTCGCCGTGCTCGTGGGCGCGGTCCCCGAAGCCACCGATGAGGAAGTACATCGGGATGAGCATGGCTTCGAAGAAGATGTAGAAGAGGAAGACGTCGGTGGCCTCGAAGGAGAGGATCACCATCGCCTCGACGGCCAGGATCAGGGCGAAGAAGCCCTGTGTCGGCCGCCAGCGCCTGCTTCCGGTCTCCAGCGGATCGGCGTCGTGCCAGCCCGCCAGGATCACGAACGGGATCAGCAGCGCGGTCAGCGCGATGAGCGCCACCGCGATGCCGTCCACCCCCAGCTCGTACCGCACCCCGAAGTCCTTGATCCAGGCATGCGATTCGGTGAGCTGGTAGCGGGCGCCGCCCGGTTCGAAGCGGACCGCGATCACCGCGGCGAGCACGAGCGTGGCGAGCGAGACGAGCAGCGCCAGCCACTTGGCGGCGGTGCGCTGCGCGGCCGGGACCGCTGCAGTGGCGATCGCCCCCACGGCCGGGAGCACCGCCGTCGCTGTCAGCAGAGGAAAGGACATCGCTATCAGACCGCCCTCATCAGCAGGGTCAGGGCGACGAGCACCGCCGCACCGCCGAACATCGAGACCGCGTACGACCGCGCGTAGCCGTTCTGCAGCCTGCGGAGCCGTCCGGAGAGGCCGCCGACCGAGGCCGCCGTGCCGTTGACGACGCCATCGACCAGGGTGTGGTCCACGTACACCAGGGAGCGCGTGAGGTGCTCTCCGCCGCGGACGAGGACGACGTGGTTGAAGTCGTCCTGGAGCAGGTCGCGCCGGGCGGCCCGGGTGAGCAGAGACCCGCGCGGGGCGACGACCGGGACCGGGCGGCGTCCGTACTGGGCGTAGGCGAGGCCGGCACCGACGACGAGGAGCACCATGGTCGCGGCCGTGACCGTCCCGGCGCTGAGGGGCGAGTGGCCCTCCTCGTGTCCGGTGACGGGCTCCAGCCAGTGCAGGAAACGGTCACCGACCGAGAAGAGTCCGCCCGCGAAAACCGACCCGAAGGCCAGCACGATCATCGGGATGGTCATCACCTTGGGCGACTCGTGCGGGTGCGGTTCATGGCCGTGCTCATCGGGCTGCCAGCGCTTCTCGCCGAAGAACGTCATGATCATCACTCGTGTCATGTAGAACGCGGTGATGGCCGCACCGAGCAGGGCCGCACTGCCGAGGATCCAGCCCTCGGTGCCGCCCTTGGCGAAGGCCGCCTCGATGATCTTGTCCTTGGAGAAGAAGCCGGACAGGAACGGGAAGCCGATGATGGCGAGGTAGCCGAGGCCGAAGGTCACGAAAGTGATCGGCATGTACTTCCTCAGGCCGCCGTACTTGCGCATGTCGACCTCGTCGTTCATACCGTGCATGACCGAGCCGGCGCCGAGGAACAGCCCGGCCTTGAAGAAGCCGTGCGTCACCAGGTGCATGATCGCGAAGACATAGCCGATGGGGCCGAGGCCCGCGGCGAGCACCATGTAGCCGATCTGCGACATGGTCGACCCGGCCAGCGCCTTCTTGATGTCGTCCTTGGCGCAACCGACGATCGCACCGAAGAGGAGCGTGACGGCACCGACCACGGTGACGGCCACCTGTGCGTCGGGCGCGGCGTTGAAGATCGCGCCGGAGCGGACGATCAGGTACACGCCCGCGGTCACCATGGTGGCGGCGTGGATGAGGGCCGAGACCGGGGTCGGGCCCTCCATCGCGTCCCCGAGCCAGGACTGCAGCGGAACCTGGGCCGACTTGCCGCATGCGGCGAGCAGCAGCATCAGGGCGATGGCGGTGAGCTTGCCCTCACTGGCCTTGCTCACGTCCGCGAAGACCGGCCCGAAGGTGAAGGTCCCGAACGTCGTGAACATCAGCATGATCGCGATCGACAGGCCCATGTCGCCGACGCGGTTGACCAGGAACGCCTTCTTCGCCGCGGTCGCCGCGCTGGGCTTGTGCTGCCAGAAGCCGATCAGCAGGTACGAGGCGAGACCGACGCCCTCCCAGCCGACGTACAGCAGCAGGTAGTTGTCGGCGAGGACGAGCAGCAGCATCGCCGCGAGGAACAGGTTCAGATAGCCGAAGAAGCGGCGCCGGCGCTCGTCGTGCTCCATGTACCCGACCGAGTACAGATGGATGAGCGAGCCGACGCCGGTGATCAGCAGGACGAACGTCATCGACAGCTGGTCGAGCCGGAAGGTGACGTCGGCCTGGAAGCCGCCCACGGGGACCCAGCTGAACAGGTGCTGCGTGATGGTCCGGTGATCGGCGCTCTTCCCCAGCATGTCGGCGAAGAGGACGGCGCCGAACGCGAAGGAGACGCCGGACAGCAGGGTGCCGACCCATTGGCCGACCGCGTCGAGCCTTCTGCCGCCGCACAGCAGGACGGCCGCTCCGAGCAGGGGCGCCGCGATCAGCAGCGCAATCAGGTTCTCCACGATTCAGCGACCCCTCACAGCTTCATCAGGCTGGCGTCGTCGACCGAGGCCGAATGGCGCGTACGGAACAGCGACACGATGATCGCGAGCCCGACCACGACCTCCGCGGCGGCGACGACCATCGTGAAGAAGGCGAAGATCTGGCCGTCGAGATTGCCGTGCATCCGGGAGAAGGTCACGAACGCGAGGTTGCAGGCGTTGAGCATCAGCTCGATGCACATGAACACCACGATCGCGTTCCGCCGGATCAGCACGCCGGTGGCGCCGATCGTGAACAACAGGGCGGCGAGATACAGGTAGTTGACCGGGTTCACTTCGACGCCTCCTCGGTCCTCTTGAGGGCCGGCCGCTTGTCCTCGGCCCGCTCCAGGCGCTCCGCGGCGCGCTGTTCCAGAGCCTTCAGATCGCTGATCGCCTCTTCGGACACGTCACGGATCTGGCCACGGTCACGCAGCGTCTTGCTGACGGTCAGCTCGGACGGGGTGCCGTCCGGCAGGAGGCCCGCGATGTCCACCGCGTTGTGCCGGGCGTAGACGCCGGGCGCCGGCAGCGGCGGAACGTGCTTGCCCTCCCGTACACGCTGCTCGGACAGCTCGCGCTGGGTCCTGGCCCGCTCGGTGCGCTCGCGGTGGGTGAGCACCATGGCGCCGACCGCGGCCGTGATGAGCAGGGCGCCGGTGATTTCGAAGGCGAACACGTACTTGGTGAAGATGAGGGCCGCCAGGCCTTCCACGTTGCCGTTCGCGTTCGCCTTGGCCAGGCCGTCGAACTCCTTGAGGGACGCGTTGCCGATGCCCCCGAGAAGCAGGATGCCGAAGCCGAGCCCGCAGACAAGGGCCAGCCAGCGCTGGCCCTTGATGGTCTCTTTCAGGGAGTCCGCCGCGGTGACGCCGACCAGCATCACCACGAACAGGAACAGCATCATGATCGCGCCGGTGTAGACGACGATCTGCACGATCCCGAGGAAGTAGGCGCCGTTGGCGAGGTAGAAGACCGCCAGGACGATCATGGTGCCGGCCAGGCAGAGCGCGCTGTGCACGGCCTTCTTCATGAAAACGGTGCACAGGGCGCCGATCACCGCGACGGTGCCCAGAACCCAGAACTGGAAGGCCTCACCCGTGGAAGTGGTGTAGGCGGCGAGTTGGGCGCTCATGCGTCCGCCCCCTGTTCTTCCGGCTTCTCGCCCTTGGAGACGGCGACCTGGCGCACCGTGCCGGGCGCGGCCTCCGTCACCAGGCCCCGGTAGTAGTCCTGCTCGTCCGTCCCCGGGTAGATGGCGTGCGGTGTGTCGACCATGCCCTCTTCGAGGCCGGCGAGCAGCTGCTCCTTGGTGTAGATGAGGTTGGCGCGGCTGGAGTCCGCCAGCTCGAACTGGTTGGTCATCGTCAGCGCGCGCGTGGGGCACGCCTCGATGCACAGGCCGCACAGGATGCAGCGGGCGTAGTTGATCTGGTACACCCGCCCGTACCGCTCGCCCGGGGAGTAGCGCTCCTCGTCCGTGTTGTCCGCGCCCTCCACGTAGATCGCGTCGGCGGGGCAGGCCCAAGCGCACAGCTCGCAGCCGACGCACTTCTCCAGGCCGTCCGGATGGCGGTTGAGCTGGTGCCGGCCGTGGAACCGCGGAGCCGTTGTCTTCTTCTGCTCCGGGTACTGCTCGGTCAGCCGCTTCTTGAACATGGCCTTGAAGGTCACGCCGAAGCCGGCCACGGGGTTCTGGAAGCCAGGCTTCGACTGCCCGGCCTCCTTGGGCTCCTCAGCCATCGGACGCCTCCTTTCCATCCGAAGATCCGTCACTGACAGTGTCCGACCCACCACTGACAATCAGCTCCCGCTCCCGGTGCGAGCGGCGCCGGGGCACCGGCGGCAGCGTCTGTCCCGGCAGCGGCGGTACGGGGAACCCGCCCGCCATCGCGTCGAAGGCGGCGGGCTGCCCGGCGGGCGGCGCGGCCTCCTTCGCCTTGTCGCGGAACATGTCGACGACGAACGACAGCAGCAGCAGCGTGAGGACGCCGCCGGCGACGTACAGGGCGATGTCGCCGAAGCCGTAGTTCTCGTTGCGCAGCGCCCGGACGGTCGCGACGAGCATCAGCCAGACCACGGAGACCGGGATGAGAACCTTCCAGCCGAGCTTCATCAGCTGGTCGTAGCGGACCCGCGGGAGCGTGCCGCGAAGCCAGATGAAGAAGAACAGCAGCAGCTGGACCTTGATGACGAACCAGAGCAGCGGCCACCAGCCGTGGTTCGCACCCTCCCAGGCGGTACTGATCGGCCACGGGGCCCGCCAGCCGCCCAGGAAGAGCGTGGTCGACACAGCCGAGACCGTCACCATGTTCACGTACTCCGCGAGCATGAACATCGCGAACTTGATCGACGAGTACTCGGTGTTGAAGCCGCCGACCAGGTCGCCCTCGGACTCCGGCATGTCGAAGGGGGCGCGGTTGGTCTCGCCGACCATCGTGACGATGTAGATGATGAACGAGACCGGCAGCAGCAGGATGTACCAGCGGTCGTGCTGCTGCTCGACGATCCTCGACGTCGACATCGACCCCGAGTAGAGGAACACGGAGGCGAAGGCGGCGCCCATGGCGATCTCGTACGAGATCATCTGTGCGCAGGAGCGCAGACCGCCGAGCAGCGGGTAGGTCGATCCGGAACTCCAGCCCGCCAGCACGATCCCGTAGATACCGACCGAGGCGATCGCCAGGATGTACAGCATCGCGATCGGCAGGTCGGTGAGCTGCATCGTCGTGCGGTGGCCGAAGATCGAGACCTCGTTGTCGGCCGGACCGAACGGGATCACCGCGATCGCCATGAAGGCCGGGATGGCCGCGACGATCGGCGCGAGGATGTAGACCACCTTGTCCGCGCGCTTGACGATGACGTCTTCCTTGAGCATCAGCTTCACGCCGTCGGCGAGCGACTGGAGCATGCCCCAGGGGCCGTGCCGGTTGGGGCCGATGCGCAGCTGCATCCAGGCGACGACCTTGCGCTCCCAGACGATGGAGAACAGGACGGTCACCATCAGGAAGGCGAAGCAGAAGACCGCCTTGATGACGACCAGCCACCACGGGTCGCGGCCGAACATCGAGAGGTCCTCAACGGCGAGGTACGGGGTCACGCCTCCACCTCCTTGGGGGCTTCGGCGGCGGGCGTCGCCGGGCCGATGCGGACGAGGGTGCCGGGCTGCGCCCCGGTGTCGGAGGGGACGCCGCCGCCGGTGGAGTTCATCGGCAGCCAGACCACGCGGTCGGGCATCTCGGTGATCTGCAGCGGCAGTTCGACGGTTCCGGCCGGGCCGCTGACGGCCAGGATGTCGCCGTCGTCGACGCCCGCCTCGGCGGCGGTCGCGGCCGACACACGCGCGCGTGCCGCGTGCCGCGTGCCGGCGAGCGCGTCGTCGCCGTCCTGCAGGCGCCCCTGGTCGAGCAGCAGCCGGTGACCGGCGAGCACGGCCTCCCCGGCGGCCGGGCGGGGCAGCACTCCCCCGATCTCCAGGGGGTTGCCCGCCCTCGGTCCGTCCCAGGCGCCGAGCCGGTCGAGCTCCACGCGCGCGGTGCGCAGATCCGGCAGCCCCAGGTGGACGTCCATGGCGTCGGCGAGCATCTGGAGCACGCGCGCGTCGGTGGGCGCCAGGGAGCGGGTCATCTGGTCGGGCTTGAGCGCCGCCTCGAAGAAGCGGGCCCGGCCCTCCCAGTTGAGGAATGTGCCGGCCTTCTCCGCGACCGCGGCGACCGGGAGCACCACGTCTGCGTGTTCGGTGACCTCGCTGGGACGCTGTTCCAGCGAGACCAGGAAGCCCACCGCGGAGAGTGCTTCACGCGCGCTTGCCGGGTCGGGCAGGTCGGCGACCTCGACGCCGGCGACCACGAGGGCCCGCAGTTCGCCGGTGGCCGCGGCCTCGACGATCCCGCCCGTGTCGCGGCCGTAGCGGTGCGGGAGTTCGGCGACGCCCCAGACGGTGGCGACCTCCTCTCGTGCGCGCGGGTCGGTGGCCGGACGTCCGCCCGGCAGCAGCGAGGGCATCGCACCCACCTCGATCGCGCCGCGCTCCCCGGCCCGGCGCGGGATCCACACCAGGTCGGCGCCGGTCGCGGCCGCGGTCCGTACGGCGGCGGTGAGCCCGCCCGCGACACCGGCCAGACGCTCGCCGACGACGATCACCGCGCCCTCGGTGCGCAGCGCCTCGGCGGCCCGTACGCCGTCCCCCTCCAGGCCGATCCTGCCTGCCAGCGCGTCCAGCCACTCGGTCTCGGTGCCGGGCGCGGCGGGCAGCAGCGTGCCGCCGGCCTTCGTGAGGCCGCGCGTGGCGTGCGTGGCGACCGAGAAGACCTGCTGGCCGTGCCCCCGCCAGGCCTTGCGCAGCCGCAGGAAGACGCCGGGCGCCTCCTCCTCGGACTCGAACCCGACCAGCAGGACGGCGGGCGCCTTCTCCAGTGAGGTGTAGGTGACGCCGCTGCCGTCGAGGTCGCGGCCGCGTCCGGCGACCCGGGCGGCCAGGAAGTCGGCCTCCTCTGCGCTGTGCACGCGTGCGCGGAAGTCGATGTCGTTGGTGGCGAGCGCCACGCGCGCGAACTTGCTGTAGGCGTAGGCGTCCTCGACGGTCAGCCGGCCGCCGGTCAGCACCCCTGCCAGGCCCCGTGCGGCGAGCAGGCCCTGAGCGGCTGCCTCCAGCGCCTGGGGCCAGGACGCGGGCTCCAATTCACCGGACTCGCCCCGCACCAGCGGAGTGTCGAGCCGGTCCTTGAGCTGCGCGTACCGGAACGCGAACCGCCCCTTGTCGCAGATCCACTCCTCGTTGACCTCGGGGTCGTTGGCCGCAAGACGTCGCATGATCTTGCCGCGCCGGTGGTCCGAGCGGGTCGCGCAGCCGCCGGAGCAGTGCTCGCACACGGACGGCGACGAGACGAGGTCGAAGGGACGGGAGCGGAAGCGGTATGCCGCCGACGTGAGCGCGCCGACCGGGCAGATCTGGATGGTGTTCCCGGAGAAGTACGACTCGAAGGGGTCGCCCTCACCGGTGCCGACCTGCTGGAGCGCGCCCCGTTCCAGCAGCTCGATCATCGGGTCGCCCGCGATCTGGTTGGAGAACCGGGTGCAGCGGGCACACAGCACGCACCGCTCGCGGTCGAGCAGCACCTGGGTGGAGATCGGGACCGGCTTCTCGTACGTGCGCTTGCGGCCCTCGAAGCGGGACTCGGCATTGCCGTGCGACATGGCCTGGTTCTGCAGCGGGCACTCGCCGCCCTTGTCGCAGACCGGGCAGTCCAGCGGGTGGTTGATGAGCAGGAGCTCCATCACACCCTTCTGGGCCTTTTCGGCGACGGGCGAGGTGAGATGAGTCTTCACCACCATCCCGTCCGTGCACGTGATCGTGCAGGATGCCATGGGCTTGCGCTGGCCCTCGACCTCGACGATGCACTGGCGGCAGGCGCCGGCCGGGTCGAGGAGGGGGTGGTCGCAGAAGCGGGGGATCTCGATGCCGAGCTGCTCGGCGGCACGGATGACCAGGGTGCCCTTGGGCACGCTGATCTCCACGCCGTCGATTGTCAGCGTGACGAGATCCTCCGGCGGGACCGCCGCCTGACCGCCCCCGGCGGGAGCGTTGGTCGTCACGGTCATGCGTTCACCTCCGCGGGCTTGTCCGCCCAGGCCGTGGACTTGGCCGGGTCGAAGGGGCAGCCCCGGCCCGTGATGTGATCCTCGTACTCGTCGCGGAAGTACTTGAGGGAGGAGAAGATCGGCGAGGCGGCGCCGTCGCCGAGGGCGCAGAAGGACTTGCCGTTGATGTTGTCGGCGATGTCGTTCAGCTTGTCGAGGTCGGACATCGTGCCCTTGCCCGCCTCGATGTCCCGCAGCAACTGCACGAGCCAGTACGTCCCTTCGCGGCAGGGCGTGCACTTGCCGCAGGACTCATGGGCGTAGAACTCGGTCCAGCGGGTGACGGCGCGGACCACGCAGGTCGTCTCGTCGAAGCACTGCAGGGCCTTGGTGCCGAGCATGGAGCCGGCCGCGCCCACGCCCTCGTAGTCGAGGGGGACGTCGAGGTGTTCGTCGGTGAACATCGGTGTCGAGGAGCCGCCCGGCGTCCAGAACTTCAGCCGGTGACCGGGCCGCATGCCGCCGCTCATGTCGAGCAGCTGGCGGAGCGTGACGCCGAGCGGGGCCTCGTACTGGCCCGGGCTCGCGACATGGCCGCTGAGCGAGTAGAGCGTGAAGCCGGGCGACTTCTCGCTGCCCATCGACCGGAACCATTCCTTGCCCCGGTTCACAATCGCGGGAACCGACGCGATCGACTCGACGTTGTTCACAACAGTCGGGCACGCGTAGAGGCCCGCGACCGCAGGAAAGGGGGGACGGAGCCGCGGTTGACCACGGCGGCCTTCGAGCGAGTCGAGCAGTGCGGTCTCCTCACCGCAGATGTACGCGCCCGCGCCCGCGTGCACGGTGAGTTCGAGGTCGAGTCCACTGCCCAGGATGTTCTCGCCGAGGTAGCCCGCCGCGTAGGCCTCGCGCACGGCCGAGTGCAACCGCCGCAGCACAGGGACGACTTCACCACGCAGATAGATGAAGGCATGCGACGACCTGATGGCATAACACGCGATGACGATGCCCTCGATGAGGCTGTGCGGGTTCGCGAAGAGGAGCGGGATGTCCTTGCAGGTTCCGGGCTCCGATTCGTCGGCGTTGACAACTAGATAGTGAGGCTTGCCATCACCCTGGGGAATGAACTGCCACTTCATTCCCGTCGGGAACCCCGCGCCGCCGCGCCCGCGCAGTCCGGAGTCCTTGACGTACGCGATCACGTCGTCCGGCGACATGGCGAGCGCCTTGCGCAGCCCCTGGTACCCCTCGTGCCTTTGGTAGACGTCCAGCGTCCAGGACTTCTCCTCGTCCCAGAAGGCCGACAGCACGGGTACGAGCAGCTTCTCGGGGCTGGTCTCTCCCCCATCCTCGAATCCGCTCGGGCGGGAGGTGCCCCCGTTCTCGGGTGCCAAGGTCATCACTACCCCTCCTCGGCGGCAGGCCCGGCCGAGTGGTCGGGGTCGGAGGCCGATGTGTCCTGGGTGTCCTGCGGCGTGTCGTGCGAGCTGAGGTGCTCGGCCCGTGTCGGCTCGTGCACCGCTCCGTCCCGTGGCTCGTCGTGCGGCCCGCCGTCCCGCGGGTGCACCACGCGTGCGGCGGGGGGTTCGCCCTTGGCCAGCCGGAGCCCGACCAGTGAGGCCGGACCCGCGCTGCCGGTCGCCTCGACGGCTCCGTCCCGTTCGTCGGGGAAGCCGGCCAGCATCCGGGCCGTGTCCTTGAAGGTGCACAAGGGGGCGCCGCGGGTGGGTGCGACCTGCCGTCCCGCTCGCAGGTCGTCCACGAGGCGCTTGGCGCTTTCGGGGGTCTGGTTGTCGAAGAACTCCCAGTTGACCATCATGACCGGCGCGTAGTCGCAGGCCGCGTTGCACTCGATGTGCTCCAGGGTGACCTTGCCGTCGTCGGTGGTCTCACCGTTGCCCACACCGAGGTGTTCCTGGAGGGCGGAGAAGATCGCGTCGCCGCCCATCACGGCGCACAGGGTGTTGGTGCAGACGCCCACCTGGTAGTCACCGGAGGGCCGCCGCCGGTACATGGTGTAGAAGGTGGCGACCGCGGTGACCTCGGCCGTGGTCAGGTCCAGCATGTCCGCGCAGAACTGCATCCCGGTGCGCGTGACATGCCCCTCCTCCGACTGCACCAGGTGCAGCAACGGCAGAAGGGCGGACCGCGAGTCCGGGTAGCGGCCGATGATCTCGCGTGCGTCCCGCTCGAGCCGGGCTCGAACGTCGTCCGGGTAGTCGGGCGCGGGCAGCTGCGGCATGCCCAGGCCGACGCTCCGCTCCGAGGAACTGGTGGTCACCGGTCGACGCCTCCCATCACGGGGTCGATGGACGCGACGGCGACGATCACGTCGGCGACCTGGCCGCCCTCGCACATCGCCGCCATGGCCTGCAGGTTGGTGAAGGACGGGTCCCGGAAGTGGACCCGGTAGGGGCGGGTGCCGCCGTCGGACACGACGTGCACCCCGAGTTCGCCCTTGGGTGACTCGACCGCCGCGTACGCCTGTCCCGGCGGGACGCGGAAGCCCTCGGTCACCAGCTTGAAGTGGTGGATCAGGGCCTCCATGGAGGTGCCCATGATCTTCTTGATGTGGTCGAGGGAGTTGCCGAGCCCGTCCGGTCCCAGGGCGAGCTGGGCGGGCCAGGCGATCTTCTTGTCGGCGACCATGACCGGTCCGGGCCCCAGCCGGTCCAGGCACTGCTCGATGATCCTGAGCGACTGGCGCATCTCCTCGAGACGGATGAGGAAGCGGCCGTAGGCGTCACAGGTGTCGGCGGTCGGCACGTCGAAGTCGTACGTCTCGTAGCCGCAGTAGGGCTGCGTCTTGCGCAGGTCGTGCGGCAGGCCCGCAGCACGCAGGATCGGGCCGGTGGCGCCGAGGGCCATACAGCCGGCCAGATCCAGATAGCCGATGTCCTGCATACGGGCCTTGAAGATGGGGTTCCCGGTGGCGAGCTTGTCGTACTCCGGAAGGTTCTTCTTCATCTTCTTCACGAACTCGCGGATCTGGTCCACCGCTCCCGGCGGCAGGTCCTGGGCGAGTCCGCCGGGGCGGATGTAGGCGTGGTTCATCCGCAGACCGGTGATCAGCTCGTAGATGTCGAGGATCATCTCCCGGTCGCGGAAGCCGTAGATCATGATTGTGGTGGCGCCGAGTTCCATGCCTCCGGTGGCGATGCACACCAGATGGGAGGACATGCGGTTCAGCTCCATCAGGAGCACGCGGATGATCGTGGCGCGGTCCGGGACCTGGTCCTCGATGCCGAGGAGCTTCTCGACGGCGAGGCAGTACGCCGTCTCGTTGAAGAACGGCGTCAGGTAGTCCATGCGCGTCACGAACGTGGTGCCCTGCGTCCACGTGCGGTACTCGAGGTTCTTCTCGATGCCGGTGTGGAGATAGCCGATGCCGCAGCGGGCCTCGGTGACCGTCTCGCCCTCGATCTCCAGGATGAGCCGGAGCACACCATGGGTGGAGGGGTGCTGGGGCCCCATGTTGACGATGAGGCGCTCGTCGTCGGCCCTGGCCGCGGACTGGACGACCTCGTCCCAGTCGCCGCCGGTGACGGTGTAGACGGTGCCCTCGGTGGTCTCGCGCGGCGAGGCGGAGGACGGAGTCTGTGTGCTCATGAGTACGACCTCCGCTGGTCCGGAGCCGGGATCTGGGCGCCCTTGTACTCGACGGGGATGCCGCCGAGGGGGTAGTCCTTGCGCTGCGGGAAGCCCTGCCAGTCGTCGGGCATCATGATCCGCGTCAGCGCCGGGTGGCCGTCGAAGATCAGGCCGAAGAAGTCGTACGTCTCGCGCTCGTGCCAGTCGTTCGTGGGATAGACCGAGACGAGCGACGGGATGTGCGGGTCGGCGTCGGGCGCGCTGACCTCCAGGCGGATCAGCCGGTTGTGGGTGATCGAGCGCAGGTGGTAGACGGCGTGCAGCTCGCGGCCCTTGTCACCGGGGTAGTGCACTCCGCTCACGCCCGTGCACAGTTCGAAGCGGAGCGCGGGGTCGTCGCGCAGGGTCCGGGCGACGGCGAGGAGGTACTCGCGTTCGATGTGGAAGGTCAGCTCGCCGCGGTCGACGACGGTCTTGTCGATGGCGTTCTCGGGGACGAGGCCCTGTTCCTCCAGGGCGCCCTCGAGTTCGTCGGCGACCTCGTCGAACCAGCCGCCGTAGGGGCGGGTGGCCGGACCCGGGAGCCGGATGGAGCGGACCAGGCCGCCGTAGCCGGAGGTGTCGCCGCCGTTGTTGGCGCCGAACATGCCGCGCTGGACGCGGATCTGCTCGCCGTGGTCGCCGCGCATGCCGGGCAGGTTGGCGGCACCGAGGTCCTTCTCGGGGTTGACGCCGTTGCCTGCAGCGCCGTTCGCAGCGGCACCGTTCGCGCCGTCGCCCGGCGTGTTCACGCCGTTGCTCTTCGCGTCGCTCATCGCAGCAGCCCCTTCATCTCGATCGTCGGGAGGGCCTTGAGCGCCGCTTCCTCCGCCTCGCGGGCCGCCTCCTCGGCGTTCACGCCGAGCTTCGAGGTCTGGATCTTGTGGTGGAGCTTGAGGATCGCGTCCATCAGCATCTCGGGCCGCGGCGGACAGCCGGGCAGATAGATATCGACGGGAACGATGTGATCGACGCCCTGGACGATCGCGTAGTTGTTGAACATGCCGCCCGAGGAGGCGCAGACCCCCATGGAGATCACCCACTTGGGGTTCGGCATCTGGTCGTAGACCTGCCTGAGGACCGGTGCCATCTTCTGGCTGACCCGGCCGGCCACGATCATCAGGTCCGCCTGGCGGGGCGATCCGCGGAAGACCTCCATGCCGAAGCGCGCCAGGTCGTAGCGTCCGGCGCCGGTGGTCATCATCTCGATGGCACAGCAGGCGAGGCCGAAGGTGGCGGGGAAGACGGACGCCTTGCGCACCCAGCCCGCGGCCTGCTCGACGGTGGTCAGAAGGAAACCGCTCGGCAGCTTTTCTTCGAGTCCCATGACGTAAGGCCCCTCAGTCCCATTCCAGGCCGCCGCGCCGCCATACGTACGCGTACGCGACGAAGACGGTGAGCACGAAGAGCAACATCTCCACGAGCCCGAAAATCCCGAGGGCGTCGAAGGTGACGGCCCAGGGGTAGAGGAAGACGATCTCGATGTCGAAGACGATGAAGAGCATCGCCGTCAGGTAGTACTTGATCGGGAAGCGCCCGCCGCCCGCCGGCGTGGGGGTCGGCTCGATACCGCACTCGTAGGCCTCGAGCTTGGCGCGGTTGTACCGCTTCGGACCGATCAGCGTGGCCATGACCACGGAGAAGATCGCAAAGCCTGCCCCGAGGGCTCCCAGTACGAGGATGGGCGCATACGCGTTCACCGCTCCTCGCTCCTCTCAGTCGGCACTGACTGCTGGCGGTTGCGCTGGGCTCACAGCCGTCCCACCTGTCCCACGAGCCCCGCTCGTCCCGGCGAAGATCGCGTACATGTGAAGCAGGTCACAAGCCCAACTGCCCCGCATCTTATGCCCGGCGGTATGTGATCTGCGACACGGGGGTCACCACGTACTTTGTGATCTCCACCACCCGGCGAAGGATCATGAAGTCGGATGAGCGGTGATCTACACACCCGAAGCAGCCAAGTGATCACCAAGAGGTGACATTTTCGCTCGTTGTCGCAGGTAGAGGCCATCTTGCAGTATCAAAGCAAGACCGCTCAACGCAAATTGGCGCTGGACTGGATCTCTTGATAGTGGACCTCGTTCACACATCAGGGGGAGGAGCGGGGACGGAAGTGGACGCGTGCACGCGTTCACGAGCCCCGGGGGCCCGATCCGCGCGCGAGACGCCGTCGTGTCGGTGACCGTTCCGTGACCTGTGCCACACCTGGGTGAGACCAAATCAAGCGGGCTTGGCCATCCGACCTATTCGGTGGTAGGCGCGGAGCAATTGGTGCGTAACGACGAAACCCCATGATCACAGGCTTGATCACCACTGTCCGCAATGTCCGTTACGGCGTCAATAAAGAGTGACGCGCGTGGGATTCGGGGTCTCGATTGAACAACTGTGGCGCAGCACACGTTTCTTGAAGGTATGGAGGAGCCCCTGATACCGGTTGTACCCATGTCCCACACCGCTCACATACGCAGCCACCGGAAGCCCCGGAACCGCACCGCGTCGACGATCGCGATGCGGGCCGGAGTTGCCGGCGGTGTCCTCAGCCTGGCCGCAGCCGGCGCCTCGGCTTCGGCCGACGCCGCCGAGCCGGTGACGCAGACGCTCGAACTGCCCACCCTGACGGCCGATCTGGCTCAGCAGGTTGCGCAGTCCGCCGAGGCCACCCAGCAGGCTGCGGCCAACTACCAGCTGCAGGCCGAGCGTGACGCGGCCGCCGCAAAGGCCGCGAAGCAGGCCAAGGCGGACCTCGCGGAGGCCAAGAAGAAGGAAGCGGAGGCCCAGCGGAAGGCCGAGGCCGCCCGCAAGACCGCTGAGACCGCCTCGCGCAGCACGGAGCGGACCGTCCTCTCCGCCGCGGCGACCAGCACCTCGACGAGCACGTCCACGGCCACCGGTTCGGCCGCGGCGGTCATCGCCTTCGCCAAGGCGCAGATCGGTAAGTCCTACGTCCTGGGCGCTTCCGGCCCCAGCGCCTACGACTGCTCCGGTCTCATGCAGGCGGCCTTCAAGCAGGTCGGCGTCAGCCTGCCGCGTGTGTCGCAGGACCAGTCGACGTTCGGCACCCAGGTGTCGCTGAGCAACCTGCAGCCGGGCGACATCCTGTACTGGGGCAGTGCGGGCAGCGCGTACCACGTGGCTCTGTACGTCGGTGACGGCATGTTCGTCGGCGCGCAGAACCCCTCCACCGGCATCGTCGAGAAGCCGCTGTCGTACGACCCGCCGACCGGCGCGGTGCGGGTGCTCTGAGCCGCACCCACAAATCGGGTTTCACGGATCGAGGGCCGCCGCTGCCAAAGCACGGCGGCCCCTCCGGCCATCCCGGGGCCCGTCTCACCCCGCCCCGTCTCACACCACCCCGTCTCACCCCACCCCGTCTCACCCCACGTCGAAGGTGTTCGGCAGCCCGAGCCGGTAGCGCACCTCGTCGACCCGTTTCAGGGGTTCCAGCTCCGGCGGGCGGTACAGCTCCCAGATCCGGCATCGCTCGGCGCCCGAATCGTCCGCATCCAGCAGCGCGTTGACGGCCCGTCGCGCCGATTCGTTGGCGCCCTCCATCGTCGCCAGGTCCACATCCGTGCGGACGTAGTCGCCCGCGAGGAAGAAGTTCGGGACCGCGGTCCTCGCCGACGGCCGGTTGTAGAGCGTGCCCGTGGGATGGATCAGGAGCGGCTCGCGGTTCTGCGGATCGGGGCCGCCGAGCCCCGTCACCGCCGGGTCCATGAACCAGCCGAGCCGGTCCTCGTCCCTGAGCGTGGTCTTGCCCGCGTCGTTCAGCCCGTCCTTCAGCTGGGCCCAGAGCTCGGCGACGATCTCGTCCTTGGTGCACTCTCGGGCCGTCTTGCCGTACAGGATGCCGGGCTTGTTCCACTCGGAGATGATCGCGGACAGGCAGTCGCGGGCCCGGCCGTCCCCGTAGTCGCGCGAGAAATCCCGTACGTCCCAGAACTGCGCCTGCCCGATCCCCGTCACCGACCACGGTGAGTCGAGGCAGTTGATGTGCCCGTGGACGACGGGCGTGGGCGTGCGCAGATAGAACTGCACGCCGGTCATCCAGTCCGTCTGCAGCGCGTCGCACCTGGCGAGCTGCGGATCGGCGGCGCGCAGGGCCGCGCCCCAGGTGCGGCGGGCGTGCTCGACCGGCATGGCCGAGACATAGTGGTCGGCGGTGACGGTGCCTTCCCGGCTCCCGTCGCGTGCCGAGACCCGAACGCCGGTGACGCGCCCGCCCTCGTACAGCACCTCGCGCACCTCGGTGCCGAGCACGAACTCCACCCCGAGGGAGCGCAGGTGTGCGGTCCAGGGGTCGATCCAGGCCTCGTTCGTCGGGGCGTTGAGCACCCGGTCGATGTCCGCGTCACCGTCCATGCCGCGGCCGAGCAGCCCCCACAGCAGCAGCGCCTCGATGATGACGCGGCCGACCGTACGGGTGGAGGCGACCTCCGCGCGGGTGGCCACGAGATTGCGGGTCTGTCCGATGCCGAGGAGCGTGCGGTACTCCTCGCTCATCTGCTCGGCACGGATGAAGTCCCACCAGGAGGTCTTCTCCCACTGGTCCTCGCGGCGGGCGTCGCAGCTCGTGAGGTGGACGAGAAGACGGTCGGCGAAGTACGCGGCCTCGTACGCGGGCAGCCGGGTACCCAGATCGAGGACGGACAGGATCTGGTCGCGGATCCAGGACGCGGTGATGTCGCCGGGCGCGGGCGGGGTGGTGAGGCGGCGCAGCGGGAAGTGGAGGTCCGGACGGCCGCCGGCCCGGGCGAAGAGGGCCTCGGTGCCGCTGCGGAGGTTGTCGTGGACGCCGCCCGGATTGCCGGGGAAGGGGATACGGCGCATGGTGTCCGGCAGGTTCCGGTAGAAGCCGGGGAAGAAGCGGAAGCCGTGCTCGCCGGGCAGGGGCCCCCGGCCGCCGGTGCCGGTCCCCGGGACGTCCATCGAGCGGGCCTTGCCGCCGAGGACGTCGTAGTACTCGTAGACGGTGACGGCGTAGCCGCGTTCGACGAGTTCGTGGGCGGCGCTGAGCCCGGAGACACCGCCGCCGAGGACGGCGACGCGCTTGCCGGCCGCGGCGGCGGCCATGGCGGGCCATAAGGCGAGGGCGCCGACCGCACCCCCCGCACCGGCGAGGAAGCGTCTGCGCGTGGGGCCCTGAAGGTCGATTGTCATGGGCACGAGAGGGTACGGAGGGTCACGCCACGACGGAAGGTCGCAGACCGGTCACCCACAGTACCCTCACGCGCCGGTCACCGGATCACGCCTTCGGCGCCACCTTCGACAGACCGTTGATCACCCGGTCCATCGCGTCGCCGCCCGTCGGGTCCGTCAGATTGGCCAGGAGCTTCAGCGTGAACTTCATCAGCAGCGGGTGCGTCAGGCCCCGCTGCGTCGCGATCTTCATCACCTTCGGGTTGCCGATCAGCTTCACGAAGGCGCGGCCCAGCGTGTAGTAGCCGCCGTAGGTGTCCTTGAGGATCTTCGGGTAGTTGTGCAGGGCCATCTCCCGCTGGGCGGGGGTCGCGCGGGCCAGGGCCTGGACGATGACGTCCGCCGCGATCTGGCCCGACTCCATGGCGTACGCGATGCCCTCGCCGTTGAAGGGGTTGACCAGGCCGCCCGCGTCACCGACGAGCAGCAGGCCCTTCGTGTAGTGCGGCTGACGGTTGAAGGCCATGGGGAGGGCGGCGCCGCGGATCGGGCCGGTCATGTTCTCGGGGGTGTAGCCCCAGTCCTCCGGCATGGAGGCGCACCAGGCCTTCAGCACCTCGCGCCAGTCCAGCTCCTTGAAGGAGGCCGAGGTGTTCAGGACGCCCAGGCCGACGTTCGATGTGCCGTCACCCATGCCGAAGATCCAGCCGTAGCCCGGCAGCAGCCGCTCCTGGCCGTCGCGCCGGTCCCACAGTTCCAGCCAGGACTCCAGGTAGTCGTCCTCATGGCGCGGGGAGGTGAAGTACGTACGGACCGCGACGCCCATCGGGCGGTCCTCGCGGCGGTGCAGTCCCATCGCCAGCGACAGCCGCGAGGAGTTGCCGTCCGCGGCCACCACCAGCGGCGCGTGGAAGCTGACTTCGCGCTTCTCGTCGCCGAGCCTGGCGTGCACGCCGGTGATGCGGCCGGTGCGGTCGTCGATGATGGGCGCGCCCACGTTGCAGCGCTCGTACAGGCGGGCGCCCGCCTTCTGTGCCTGCCGCGCCAACTGCTCGTCGAAGTCGTCGCGCTTGCGGACGAGGCCGTAGTCCGGGTACGAGGCGAGATCCGGCCAGTCCAGCTGGAGCCGCACCCCGCCGCCGATGATGCGCAGGCCCTTGTTGCGCAGCCAGCCGGCCTCCTCTGAGATGTCGATGCCCATCGCCACGAGCTGCTTGGTGGCGCGGGGCGTCAGACCGTCGCCGCAGACCTTCTCGCGCGGAAAGGCGGTCTTCTCCAGGAGCAGGACGTCGAGCCCGGACTTCGCCAGGTAGTACGCGGTGGTGGAACCGGCTGGCCCGGCCCCGACGACGATCACATCGGCGGTGTGTTCGGTAAGGGGCTGGGGCTCGGTCACGGCGGGTTCTCCCCAAGACTCGGCGACGACAACGACGGCAACGACTACAACGACGACACCAGTGCCGGCGGCGGCAGCGGCACCGACGAAAACATCGGCGAAAACGGCGTGCTGACGGGCACTGGACATGGGCAGTCTATTCAGCGGTACCGATCTCCCGGCTGAAGGGCTGCCCCCGTGAACCGAGCTCTCCCCGACGTACGACTGCGCGTTCCCACCGACGAGGACGCCGTCGCCTGGCACCGGGTCTTCGACGACCCCGAGGTCATGGAGTTCTTCGGAGGCAAGGCCGCCGAGCTGTCGGCATACGAGGAGCTCACCGCACGCCAGCGCAGGCACGACGCCGAGCACGGCTTCTGCCTGTGGAGCATGCTCGACGCGTCGGACGGGGTCATGGGCTTCACGGGCGCGCAGCCGTGGCCGCGCGAGTGGGGCCCGGTGGGCGAGATCGAGATCGGCTGGCGGCTCGGACGGGCGTACTGGGGCAAGGGGTACGTCACCGCGGCCGCGCTCACCACGCTGGAGCGGCTGCGGGCGGCGGGCGTGTCCCGGGTCGTGGCCATGGTCATGCCCGCCAATGAGCGGTCGGTCGCCGTGACGCGGCGCCTCGGCATGGAACTGGCCGAGGTCTTCACCCACCCCACCCTGGGAGCGCCGGCGCACTGCTACCGGCTCGATCTATGACACTGAGTAACCGACTGCTACAGAAAGACACTTGACGCTTCCGGGTGACACCCTCGGCCGGTTACCCTTCCTGTACCGCTGGGGGTGACATCTGTGCCTATAACACCCAAAACACCCGAAGTGCGCGTGCCACGGCTGATCGGTCTGATGGCGGTGGACGCCCGCGAGGCCGCCGCGAGGCAGGGCGTGCTGCTCGCCGCGCCCGACCGGCCGGACTTCCACCGCACCGTCGTCGACTACGTCGTACGCCAATATCCTCTGCCCGGCACCGAGGTGCCGCGCGGTGCCGTGATCACCGTGTGGTTCGACCTCAGTGAGGGCGAGGGCGGCGGCGGGGCCGGAGTCCGCGAGCCACGGCTGCCCATCCCGCCACCGGGCGGGCTGCGCCGCGAACTCGACGAACCGGGGGACGCCTTCGAGGTGATCAGGTGAGCCCTGGCCGGACAGCCGCTGCCCGGTCGTGACCTGCCTAGTGGTGGCCCTGCCAGAACAGCAGACCGGCCGCCGCACCACCGCCGATCACGCATGCGCCGACAACCGTGACCACCCAGACGAGGACGCGACTGCGACGCTTCGGTACGGGGACGCCGGGCGCAGGAGCGCCACTCCCGACGGCCTGGATTTGGTGGTACGACGCGGTCGGCGCCGGCAACTCGGCAGGGGCCGGCGGCGGCTGGACGAGGGCCGGTGGCACGGCGGTCGCGTCGCCGTGCGCCGGAGGCGTCCCGGTGCCGTACCCCGCCGGAGCGCTCGGCGTGGGCGGGATCGGCGGAATCGGCGGGCCGACGACCGTCGTACGGCGGCCGCCGGTCATCCGCGCCAGATGGGGCGCCACGAACACCGCCCCGAAGACCCACAGCGCGCCGAAGAGCAGCCCCTCCGGCAGACTCACGCCCGCCTCCACCGTGCCGCCGAACGTGCCTGCCGAGCCGGAGCCTGAACCGAAGCCGTAGCCGTAGCCGTAGCCGGAGTCGTACCCCGACGATGAGCCGGCCGACAGCTGCCAGCCGAAGCTGCCGATCCAGGCCAGCAGAAGGAACAGGGCGACGAAGATGCCTGCGGACAGCAGTTGCTCGCGCCGGTCCGCCGAGCGGCGCGCGGCGATCACGCCCAGTGTGAGGGCGCACACCAGGCCGAGGGCCAGCGCCCCCACCACCGCCCAGCCGCTCACCTGGTCCCCGAGTTCGGAAAGGCCGAAGCCCTGGTGCCGGTACCCCCCGCCGTAGGGCGAACTCCCGCTCGCCTCCACATCGACCGAGGCGCCCCAGGACAGGCCGAGCGCCAGGACCGCGAGGTTGGGCAGCAGAAGCAGAGCGAAGAGAACCGAGGACCCGGCGGAGCTGCCCGAGCTGTCGTCGAACTGCGTGACGCAGACGACGAACGCGACGACACAGCACAGGACGAGCACGACGGCGAAGGCGCGCAGCGCGGTGCCGGTCGCCCGCAGAACCGTCCGCGCGCCCGGTCGCACCGCGAGCCACTGTGTGAGGTCGTCACGGTGCAGGACGCCGCCCGCGACGGCGAGCCCGAGCAACAGGGCGCCGAGCGCGGCGAGCCAGGGCGAGGTGGAGATCTCCACGGCGTCCGCGAGGGTCGGCCGCGCGCAGAGACCGAGGACGAGGGTGGCAGCGGCCACGAGCAGCGCGACGCGTACGGCGGCTTCGAGCCCCGCGGTGGCGCCGCGGGGGCCACGGGGGCTGGGGGTCCCCCCGCTCGAGCGAAGCCGAGAGTGGGGGCGGGTGCGCAGGATGCGCACGCCGATGCAGAGCGCGCCGATCCACAGGGCGGTCGCGGTGAGCGGGATCAGCGAGAGCGAGCCGCCGCCCTCGATGCCGGAGAGGAGACCACCGGACGCGTCGCCGAGCAGGGACCCGGACGCGTCCTTCACCTCCAACCCCCCACCGAGCGCCTGGAGCAGCACGGCGAGCGCGATCTGCAGCCGGTCCCCGAACCCGACGACCACGACGTCTCGCTGCCCGTACGAGGGGATCGCCAGCGCCAGGGCGGCGAGGAGCACCAGTCCGACGGGCCATGCGGCGGCCCGGGCGGCCCCACCCCAGTCCCCGCGCAATGCCCGCCCGAAGAAGGCGCCGAGGGGGGACGGGGGCGCGGAGGCGGGGGCGTACGGCGGGGGCGGCGGGCCCAAGGGCGGCGCGGCGGGCGGCGCGGCGGGCGTGGCGGGCGCGGGCGTGGCGGGCGCGGTGGGCGCGGCGGAGGGCCCCGGCGGCACGGTCGCGGGCCCCGGCGGTACGGCCGTCGGCCGCGGGGGCGCACCCGACGGTCTCGGCGGCGCACCCGGCTGTTCAGGCGCCACCGGGACAGCTTGCTCCCCCGCGCCCCGGTGGCCTTGCACCCTCTCCCGCCCGCACCTCATGCAGTAGCGGGCCTCTTCCGGGACCTGGGCCCCGCAGTGCGGGCAGTACGACGTCATGGGAACGCTCCGTCATCCGAAGAACTCGTGCCGTGATGAGACGTCATCAACGGACGTGGTTTTTCATTGACCGGTTCCCGTCAATCCCCCGATCGTGCGGACCAGTTGACGGTCCGCACGCGCCAAAAGGGCGTCAGTCCGTCTTGAACCCGCGATGCAGCGCCACGATCCCGCCCGTGAGGTTCCGCCACGCCACCCTCGACCAGCCCGCCTTGCGCAGCCGCTCGGCGAGGGCCGGCTGGTCGGGCCAGGCGCGGATGGACTCGGCGAGGTAGACGTACGCCTCGGGGTTGGACGACACCGCGCGGGCCACCGGCGGCAGCGCGCGCATCAGGTACTCGGTGTAGACCGTCCGGAAGGGCGCCCAGGTCGGATGTGAGAACTCGCAGATCACGACCCGCCCGCCGCGCTTCGTCACCCGGTACAGCTCGCGCAGGGCCGCGTCCGTGTCCTGCACGTTCCGCAGCCCGAAGGAGATCGTCACCGCGTCGAAGCTGTCGTCCTTGAAGGGCAGCTTCGTCGCGTCGCCCGCCGTGAACGGCATCCAGGGGTGGCGCTTCTTGCCGACCTGGAGCATCCCGATCGAGAAGTCGCAGGGGACGACGTACGCACCGGAGCGTGTGAAGGGGAGCGACGAGGTCGCCGTACCCGCCGCGAGGTCCAGGATCTTCTGCGCGGGGCGCGCGTCGACGGCCTTGGCGACCTCCTTGCGCCACACCCGGTCCTGGCCGAGTGACAGCAGGTCGTTCGTCAGGTCGTACCGTTCCGCCACGTCGTCGAACATCGAGGCGACTTCGTGCGGCTGCTTGTCCAGGGATGCGCGGGTCACGTGCCCATTGTGGCAGTACGGGCCGGGCGGGACTCAGCCGCCCGGCCTGATGGGTGAAGGCGTACCAGCCGCCGTACGCGATCGCCGAGAGGGAGAGGAGCACGACGGGGGCCCGTTTCGGCCGCCGCAGGACGCCCTCGCGGCGGGCGAAGCCGAGCAGCCGGCAGAAGAGGAAGTACGTGTGGTCGCCCCCACGATGACACCGCCTCCGACGACGCCGCCACCGACTGCAGCGGTGTGAAACAGAGTTCGGGGGCCTTCGGGGAGAGGTTCTCCGGCTGAACCGGTCAGCGGCCGCGGTACACCAGCCGTCCGCCGATCACGGTCGCCACGCAGGTCCCCGCGCCGCGCCGGACCAGTTCGGCGCGGTCCGCGACATCGAACACGGCGAATCGGGCGGGACCGCCCGGCACCAGCCTCGGCAGCAGGATCAGCGGGGCCGGGGAGAGCGCCGCCGGGCCTGGGAGACGGTCCGGCCGCTGTCCCATCGCGAGCCCGGCCCTGCGCACCGCGTCGACCACGGCCCGCGACCGCAGCTCCCCGGCCACCGCCACCGTGCCGTGCGCCAGCATCCGCTGCACCCCGCGCCGCGCGCTCGCGCCGAGGCGGGCGGGGTCGGTGCGGAGGATCTCCCGCGCCCGTTCCCCGCCGATGGGCTCGGTACCGAGGGCATCGGCCTCGCGCGGGTCGGGATGGTACGTGGCCTCCAGCAGCTCCGGGCCGTACGGGTTCAGCAGTCCCGGCGTCAGGATGCCGGGCCAGCGCCGCACCCTTGCCCGCGGGTGGGCGGCGGCCAGTTCCTGGTACGGGCCGACGGCGGCGACGGACGCCCCGTCGACCAGAACCGCCGCCTCGGGCGACTGCTCGGCGACGTGAAGTGTCAGCACGGATCCCCTGGTCGGCTCTAGTTGGACGTGAGCAGCTTCAGCTCGGGGTGGGCCGTGCCGCCCTCGATCGCCGTCGACGAGATGTGGGACATGACCCGCTCGTCGACGGGGTCGTTCGCCGGGTCGTCGTGGACGACGAGGTGCTCGTACGTCGTGGACCGCTGGGCCGGGACCCGCCCCGCCTTGCGGATCAGGTCGATGATCTCCAGGCGGTTGGAGCGGTGCTTGGCGCCGGCGGACGAGACCACGTTCTCCTCGAGCATGATCGAGCCGAGGTCGTCCGCGCCGTAGTGCAGCGACAGCTGGCCGACCTCCTTGCCCGTGGTCAGCCAGGAGCCCTGGATGTGCTGCACGTTGTCGAGGAAGATGCGGGCGATCGCGATCATCCGCAGATACTCGAAGATGGTCGCCTGGGTGCGGCCCTTCAGGTGGTTGTTCTCGGGCTGGTAGGTGTACGGGATGAACGCCCGGAAACCGCCCGTGCGGTCCTGGACGTCACGGATCATCCGCAGGTGCTCGATGCGCTCGGCGTTGGTCTCACCCGTGCCCATGAGCATCGTGGACGTCGACTCGACGCCGAGGTTGTGCGCGGCCTCCATGATCTCCAGCCAGCGCTCGCCGCTCTCCTTCAGCGGCGCGATCGCCTTGCGCGGCCGCTCGGGCAGCAGCTCGGCACCGGCACCGGCGAAGGAGTCGAGCCCGGCGGCGTGGATGCGCGTGATGGCCTCTTCCACCGTGACGCCCGAGATCCGCGCCATGTGCTCGACCTCGGACGCCCCCAGGCTGTGGATGACCAGCTGCGGGAAGGCCTCCTTGATGGCGCGGAAGTGCTTCTCGTAGTACTCGACACCGTAATCGGGGTGGTGGCCGCCCTGGAACATGATCTGGGTGCCGCCCAGTTCGACGGTCTCCGCGCACCGGCGCAGGATGTCGTCGAGGTCGCGCGTCCAGCCCTTCGCGGTGTCCTTGGGGGCCGCGTAGAACGCGCAGAACTTGCACGCCGTGACGCACACGTTCGTGTAGTTGATGTTGCGCTCGATGATGTACGTCGCGATGTGCTCGGTACCGGCGTACTTGCGTCGGCGTACGGCGTCGGCGGCGGCGCCCAGCGCGTGCAGCGAGGCGTCGCGGTAGAGGACGAGCGCTTCTTCGGGGGTGATCCGCCCACCGGCGGCGGCACGGTCGAGGACGGCTGTGACATCAATCGACGTGAGGTCGGCCTTCTCGGTCACCGGGGCGTCCCTTTCATCAAGGGTTGTGGACGGACCGAACCAGCCTACGCCAGCGGTTTTGCCGGGCCGACGTCAGGCGGCGTACGCGCCGATCAGCAGCCCGACGAAGGCACCCGCGATGAGGAACGGCCCGAACGGGATCGCGGTCCGGCGCCCGGCGCGGCGCGCGAGGACGAGCCCGAGGCCGTACAGCCCGCCGAAGAGGAACCCGGCGAAGGTCCCGAGCACCACGGTCGGCCAGCCGTACCAGCCGAGGACCGCCCCGAGCCCCAGCGCGAGCTTGACGTCGCCGAAGCCCATGCCGTTCGGGTTGATGAGGAAGAGGAGGAAGTACGCGCCGCCGAGCACGAGTGCCCCGAGCAGCGCGGTGAGCCACTCCCCGGCGTGATCCGGCAGGGCCGCGACGACGGCGAGCAGGACCAGGGCGAGGGCGGCGAGCGGCAGGGTGAGCACATCCGGCAGCCGTTGCACCCGGAAGTCCACGATGGTCAGCAGAACGCCGACAGGGGCGAGCAGCAGCCAGACACCCAACTCGGGGCGGGTGCCGGTGGCGAGGGCGAGGGCGGCGCAGACCAGGGCGGTGACAGCGCATACGAGCACCGTCCCGGGACCGTACGACCGCCCCTCGGCGCACCGCGCCCACCCGACCCATCCGCCGATGGGATGCCCGTCCGGACACCGGTCCCGCCACGGCTGCCCGGGTTCGACGGAGAGCCGGTGGGCGGCCCGGGGCACCAGCGCGCCGGCCACCGCACCCCACATCGCGGCAGCCACGGCCGACCAGAGGTCCAGATCCACCCGGACAGAGTAAGTGCCGGTGTCCATGACCGACTCGGCCGAGCCGTCCGCTACTTGACTTTCCCCATCCGCGAAGTCGGGTTCCCGGCGTCGGGATTGTCCGTCTCGAACTTGAGGTCGGCACCGACGGGTGTCAGCCGTACCTCGTGTCTCCCGGTCGTGCAGGTCGACGGGTTGGACTTCCTGGCCACGCTGGTGGCGACGAGCTGCTTTGCCGAGGCCCGCTTCAGAAGCAGTACGTCCTCGCAGATGCCGCCGAGCGGGTCGGTGGACCGGAAGGTGCCGATCTGCTCGCCGACCCCCGCCTGCCGGATGGTGACGCGGAACGTGCCCGCGGGCAGCGTGCCGCCGAGCGCGAGCGCGTCGCCCTCCCAGGTGCCCAGGTAGGCGGCGGGCACGGCGGCCTCCCCCGCTCCCGGATTGTCCGAACTCTGCGCGGATGCCGGGGTGGAAGGAGGGCCGGCGGACGCACTGTTCTTGTCCGAATCGCCCTTGTCGAACAGGCCGAACACGAACGCCGATCCGACCGTCACCGCGGCCAGCGCACCCGCGACCGCCAGCGAGACCGTGCAGCTCAGGCGCCGGCCACGACCGCCCGTCCCCGGTACGGAGGTCGCGGCGACGCTCACGGAGAGCTTCCCGGGGCCACCGGCAGCGGGGGGTACGGTGTCCTGCGGTGCGGAGGCGAGAGGTGCCGGAGCGGCTGTCATGTCGGGCGGCGGGCCGAATACCCCGGCGGGCGCGGTGGACGGCGGCCCGAACTGCGGGAGGCTCGTGGCCACTTGCGGTCCCCCACCGGCCGCCGGCGACTCGCCCACCGACGCCTTGCTGAAGCCCACCGGACCCGACGGTGCCTCCTCCCCCGCCTCCAGGTTCAGCAGCTGTACGGCCTTGCGGCTGACCTGTTCCACCAGCGGGCCCGGCAGCCAGCCGCCCGTCACCAGGCGGGCGGCGCCCTGCGGGGCGAGCCGTCGGGCCACCTCCTCGGGCGCGGGGCGCCGCTCCGGGTCCTTGGCCAGGCACTCGGCCACCAGTTCCCGCAACTCGCCCGACAGCGAGCCGAGTTCCGGCTCCTCGTGGACGACCTTGTACAGAAGTGCCGCGGAGGAGTCACCGGGGAAGGGGGACCGCCCTGTCGCCGCGTACGCCAGTACGGCGCCCAGCGAGAAGACGTCCGCCGCGCCGGTGACGCCCTTGCCGAGGATCTGCTCGGGGGACATGTAGCCGGGGGAGCCGACGGAGACGCCCGTGGAGGTCAGCGACGCCGTGCCGTCGGTGGCGCGCGCGATGCCGAAGTCGATGAGGATCGGGCCGTCGAGGGTCAGCAGGACGTTGGACGGTTTCACGTCCCGGTGGACCAGGCCCAGTCCGTGTACCGCCGCCAGCGCCTCCGCGAGGCCGGCTCCCAGCGCCCGTACCGAATGCGGGGGCAGCGGGCCCCCGTCCGTCACCGCCGCGGCCAGGGACGGCCCGGCCGCGTAACCGGTCGCGACCCATGGCACCGACGCCTCCGGGTCCGCGTCCAGGACGGGCGCGGTCCAGGCGCCCCCCACGCGGCGCGCGGCCTCGACCTCGCGGCGGAAGCGGGCGCGGAACTCCTCGTCCAGCGCGAAGTGCGGATGCACGACCTTGACCGCGACGGTGCGCCCGCCCGCGCTGCGCCCCAGGTAGACGCGGCCCATTCCGCCGGAGCCGAGCCTGCCGAGCACCCGGTAGGGCCCCACGACGGTGGGTTCACCGGCGTCCAGCGGCTGCATGGCTTCCACCCCCTCCCCCGTACCCCTCAAGTCCCCAGCAGGGTAGTGCCCGCCGCCCGCCGGAACTCCCCTACGGCTCCAGGAGCTTCACCTTCACATCCGCCGGGAAGCCGGTCGTCGGGCCGACCCGCCGGGCGAACTCGGCGACCGCCGCCAACTGCGGGCCCCCGAAGCGGAAGTCGAGCGTCGTGAAGTACTGCTCCAGGATCTGCTCGTCGAAGGCCTCCCAGCGCGCCGCCTGCTCGGCGACCTTGCCGACCTCCTCCAGGGACAGGTTGCGGGAGGCCAGGAAGGCCTCGTGCACCTTGCGGGTGATGAACGGCTCGCGCTCCAGGTAGTCGCGCCGTGCCGCCCACACCGCGAAGACGAACGGCAGGCCGGTCCACTCCTTCCACAGCGTGCCGAGGTCGTGCACGGCGAGGCCGTAGCGCGGCCCGTCGAGCAGGTTGGCGCGCAGGGCGGCGTCGCCGATCAGGACCGCGGCCTCGGCCTCCTGCATCATCAGGCTGAGGTCGGGCGGGCAGGTGTAGTAGTCCGGCGTCACCCCGTACCGCTCGGCGAGCAGCAGTTGGGCGAGGCGTACGGAGGTCCGCGAGGTGGAGCCGAGGGCGATCCGGGCGCCGTCCAGCCGGTCCAGCGGTACCTGGGAGACGATCACACAGGACATCACCGGACCGTCGCAGCCGACCGCGATGTCGGGGAAGGCGACCAGTTCGTCGGCGTGCTTGAGGAACTCGACCAGGGTGATCGGCCCGATGTCGAGGTCGCCCTGGACCAGCTGCTCGCTGAGCTTCTCGGGAGTGTCCTTGGTCAGCTCGAAATCGAGGAGGGTGCCGGTTCTCGCTAGCCCCCAGTAAAGGGGCAGGCAGTTGAGGAACTGGATGTGGCCGACGCGCGGCCGGGTGCGAGAATTGTCCACATCGCGAGACTAGCCCCCATGCGGTACGGTGCTGGCCCCAGGGTCCGCAAGCGCCTTTGGAAACCCCCCGTACCCCTTGTGTCAACCCCGGCGACTATGCTCCGACACGGGGACGTCAACCCGGCTCACCACCCGCTCAAACATTTGGGTGACGTGATCTTGACCTCTATTGCTTTCGGCTGCCCACGTGCTAGGCTCGCCGCAAGTTGCAGTTTGGTTTCCTTGCAGTACAGAGCCTGCGGAGCATGTAACCGCGGGCTCTCGTCGTTTTCAGACATATGCAGTTGTGCGGCTGTTCAGTTTTCACACTTGCAGGTTCTGGAGCAGGGCAACCCTTTGGGCCCAAGGAGGGCTTATGGCTACCGGAACCGTGAAGTGGTTCAACGCCGAAAAGGGCTTTGGCTTCATCGCCCAGGAAGGCGGCGGCCCCGACGTCTTCGTCCACTACTCCGCGATCAACGCGAACGGCTTCCGTTCGCTTGAGGAGAACCAGCAGGTCTCCTTCGACGTCACGCAGGGCCCGAAGGGCCCGCAGGCGGAGAACGTCACGGCCATCTGAGGCCTCGGTCTCGGAGTTTCGGTCTTCGGTTCCAGGCCTTCGGCTCACAGGGGCCTTCAGCTCCTGAGCCCGATGCTTTGATCCGGAACGGAATGCAGTACCCAAGGAGCCCCGCGCGCCACCCGGCGCAAGGGGCTCCTGCTTTTTCACACCTGGTGTCACACGTGTTTCACACCTGTTGTCATACGTGCTGCATGACCAGAACGAACGTGGTCCCGGGCGCCAGCGCCTCATACGAATGCGGTACGTCCCCGCGACAGGCCATGTAGTCGCCGGGACCGAGTTCCACCTCCTCGCCGCGCGGCCCCGACAGAACCCGCCCCGAACTCACCACCAGATGCTCCACCGTGCCCGGAATGTGCGGCTCCGAGGCGCGCACCGATCCCGGCTCCAGCCGGACGTGGTAGATGTCCCGGCGCGCGCCCGGCGGGCTGGCGGAGAGCAGGGTCGCCGCATAACTGGAGTGCTCGGAGTGCACGGCCGCCCCCTCGCCCGCGCGGATCACCTGCACCGCCGGGGCCGGGGGTTCGACCAGCGTGCTGAACGGCACCCCGAGCGCGACGCCGAGCGCCCACAGGGTCTCCATACTGGGGTTTCCGCTCGCCGCCTCCAGCTGGGACAGCGTGGACTTCGCGATGCCGGCACGCTTGGCCAGCTCGGAGAGGGACAGCCCGGCACGGGTGCGTTCGCGACGCAGGGCGGCGGCGATCCAGTCGATGGGGAGCCGGGCCGGTGGGGTGGCGTCGTCGGTCATGGTCGTTCGCTCCGTCGGTACGTTCGTTCATCTTGACGAACAGAAGGGGTACTGTTCATTGTAGAAAACATGCGTTCGCCACTTCGAACACGCGGGCCGCTCCGGAGTCCCCTCCCGGCCGCCGACCGTGCGCTGCTCAGGGACGTCTCCCTCGTCTGTCTCGCCAGTGGCGTGGTCGGCGTGTCGTTCGGTGCGATCGCGGTGGCGGGCGGGCTGCCCGTGTGGGTGCCGGTGGTGATGTCGCTGGTGGTCTACGCGGGATCGGCGCAGTTCAGCGCGGTGGGCATCCTGCTGGCCGGCGGCGGCCCGGTGGCCGCGGCGGCGACGGGCCTGCTGCTGAACACGCGCACGGCGGCGTTCAGCCTGGCGGTTGCGGACGTGCTGGGCGAGCGGGGGCGCCTCGCCCGGTTCGTGGGGGCCCATCTGGTGACCGACGAGACGGTGGCGTTCGCCCTGGCCCAGCGGGACCCGGCGCGGCGCCGGGCGGCGTTCTGGATCTCCGGGCTCGGGCTGTACGCGGTGTGGAACCTGTGCGTGCTGGGCGGGGCGCTGGCCGGGAGCACGATCGGCGACACGGACGCGTTCGGTCTGGACGCCGCCTTCCCCGCCGTCCTGGTCGCCCTGGTGCTGCCGGCGGTACGGGAGGACGCGCGCGCACGACGGGCCGCGCTGACCGGTGGTGCGGTGGCCCTGGCGGTGACGCCGTTCGTACCGGCGGGGGTGCCGGTACTGCTGTCGCTCGCGGGACTGCTCGCACTGGGCAGGACGGCATGACGGCGACCGTTGCCGCGATCGTCGCGCTGGCCGTGGGGACGTACGCCTTCCGGCTGGCGGGCCCCGTGCTGCACGGCCGAATCGAACTTCCCGACCGCGTCCAGCGGTTGCTCTCGGCGGGCGCGGTGGTGCTGCTGGTCGCCCTGCCGGCGACGGGCGCCCTCACGGAGCCGGGCGGCTTCGCGGGGTGGGCGCGGCCGGCGGGGGTGCTGGTGGGCGGAGTGCTGGCGTGGCGGCGGGCGCCGTTCGTCGTCGTGGTCCTGGGCGCGGCGGCGACAACGGCGTTGCTGCGGGCCGCCGGGGCGGGCTGATCCGTACTCTCACGCCAGGCAGGCTCAGCGGGACCGCGCCCCCCGCGCCAGCGTCTCCAGCACCTGCCGGGTCTTCGGGTCCTCCCCCGGCCCCGGCTCCAGCCCCTGTCTCCTGAGCAGCGCCCTGAGCGACGCCTGGACGACCTCCGCGCCCTGCGGCGCCACCCGTTCGGAGACCTCCAGCCAGTGCAGCGGCCGCGGTCCCGGAAGGGTCCAGCTCTCCACGGTCACCTCGTGGTGGTCGATGCGTACGCCGTCCCAGCGGACGGAGTGGACGGGACCGAGCACCTCCAGCGGACCGGAGGCCACGACCACGTCCGCGCAGTCGGACAGGAACGCCCGCTGCCTCTCCGACAGGGCCCAGCATGGCGGCTGCGCACCGGACGCCACGGCCTCGACCGCGCCACTGCCGCAGTCGGTCGTGAACGACGCCGACAGCGTCCGGCGCTCCCCCGACCAGTCGCCCGTCAGACCGAAGGAGTCCGGCCCCTGCTGCCGGAAGCCCAGCCACCGTTCGGTGAGCCGGGACCGGCGGCAGGGTCGCAGCCTGGCCGTGACGTCCCCGCCTCGCCCGCCCCCGTCCCGTAGCCGCAGGATCACCCCCGCGTCCGTCAGCGGCAGTTCACCGGGTGCCCGGGAGCGGGCGAGGGCCTCACAGAAGTAGACGAGGCGCCGGGCTCCCCCGTGGTCCGGCGCCAGCGTCCTGATCGCGTCGGCCGCGCCGGCGTCCGAGAACGTCACCTTGATCTCGACCGAGTCGAGCCTCGGTTCCGCTCCCGCTGATGCCGTCGGCATCGGCCGCTCCCCCGTTCCGCGATCCGCTTGTGTTCGCCTGTCTTCCGAACCCCCATTCAAGTCCGCTGCGTCATCGCCCGCTTCGGGGAAGTCCCTGCACCTGTGTCCGCGTTCACCCTTCTTGACCCGCCTCAGGTGCTCCATGATGGGGGTGGTGCGGGCGCCAGGGGGTGGCACATGCGAGGGGGACCTCCACAGCGGGTCGACGACGTCGCCGGGCAGCGGACGCCTGCCGGATTCGTCGGGCGGGAGCGCGAGCGCGGGCTGATGGACGACCTGCTCGTGGCGGGTGCGGACGGTGGGGCGGCGCTGCTGTTGTGGGGCGAGCCCGGCATCGGCAAGACGGCGCTGCTGGACTATGCGGCCGAACAGGCGGGCGAGCGGGCGACCGTGCTGCGGGCCCGTGGCATCGAGACGGAAACCGTCCTTCCGTTCGCCACCCTGGGCGACCTCCTCATGCCCTATTCGTCCGTTTTCAGGGAGCTCCCGGAGGCCCAGCGCGCCGCCCTGGAGGCGTCCCTCGCGCTCTCCGGCCAGGCGCCGGGCAATCCGTACGCGGCCTGCATGGGCGCCCTGAACGTGCTCGCGACGCTCGGCGACGAACGCCAGGTGGTGGTCCTGGTCGACGACCTGCACTGGGTGGACCCGTCCTCCCAGCGCGTACTGCTGTTCATCGCACGCCGGCTGTCCTCCGAGCGGGTCGCGCTCGCGCTGACCTCGCGCGAGGACCACGGCGAGTCGGGGGAGCGCCACAGCATTCCCGCCGTACAGGTCGGCGGACTCGCGGCGGCCGAGTGCTCGGCGCTGCTGGCCGGGGCGGGCCGGGAGGTCGCTCCCCCGGTCCTGTCCGAACTCGTACGGATCAGCGGCGGCAACCCGCTGGCCCTGCGCGAGATCGCCTCCGGCCTGTCGGCGGAACAGGCGCGCGGCGAACAGCCGTTGCTCGACCCGCCGTCCCTGGGCCGCCACCTCGAGCGGGCCTGGTCCGCCCGCGTCGACGACCTCCCGGACACCGCGCGCCGGGCCCTGGCCGTGCTCGCAGCCAGCCGTTCCACGGCCACCGGCACCCTGCGCAAGGCACTGGAGGCGGCCGGACTGTCCCTGGAGGCCCTGTCCCCCGCCGAACAGGCGGGCCTGGTCCGGGCGAGTGTCGACGGCCTCGACTTCCACCACCCCGTGCTGCGCCCGCTGGTCCTCACCCGTGCCCCGCTCGCCCACCGGTTCGCCGCCTTCCATGCCCTCGCGGCGGTGAGCACCGGCGCGCTGCACGCCTGGTACCGGGCGGCGGCCAGCGCGGGGCCCGACGAGGAGACCGCGGCGGAGCTCGCCCAGGCTGCCCTGGAGGCGCGCCGCCGCAGCGCGTACGCGGAATCCGCGCTGGCCTGGCGCCGCTCGGCCGAACTGACCCCGGACCGCGCGACGCGCGCCGAACGCCTCCACCGCGCCGCCTCCGACGCCCTGCTCAGCGGCTCCCCGTACGGCCCGCCGTGGTGCGAGGAGGCGCTGCGGATCACCCCGGACGCGGCGATGCGCGCGGACATCCAGGCGCTGCTGGGCCGCATGTATACGTGGAAAGGGGAGCCGGCCAGGGCGTACGGCCTGCTCCTGGACGCCGCGGACGCCGTACGGGCCAGCGATCCCCTGCGGGCCTGCGTACTGTTCGCGGAGGCGACGGCCCCCGCCCGCCTGGACGGCCACGTTCCGGCGGCCATCCGGGTCGCCGAACAGTCCGTCGCCCTCGCCCCGCCCACCGGCCGGGAGCGCTGGCTCAGCCAGACGATGCTCGGCGCGGCACTCGTCATGGCCGGGCGCACGGAACGGGGCAAGGCCATGCTGGAGGCCGCCGACCGCGATGGCGCCGGGGACCCCGTACGCGACCAGCCGGTGTACGCGATCGCGGGACAGGCGTGGAGCCGGACGGAGGAGTTCACGCGGGGCCGCCGGCTGCTGAACACGGCAGTGGAGTCGGCGCGCCGCCACAGCGCGGTGGGGGTACTGGGTTTCACGCTCGCGGTGCGCGGCGAGTTGGAGACCCGTATCGGCCAATGGGCCTCGGCACGCGGCGACTTGGTCGAGTCCCTGCGCTGGGCGGAGGAACTGGGCCAACTGACCTGTGTCAGCTACACGCTGTACTGCCTGGCCCGTCTGGAGGCGCTGCGCGGCGACCGGGTGGCGGCGGAGGAGCACGTGGCGAACGCGCGACGGGAGTGCGGGGCCTACGGCATCGGCTGCCAGGAGTTCCACCTGACGGCGGTCCTGGGCCTGTCGGCGCTGACGTACGGCGACCACGAGACGGCGGCCGACCAGCTGGAACAGACCCTGGCACTGGCGCTGGAACAGGGCATCGGCAACCCGGAGGTGGTCCCCTTCGCGGCGGACCTGGCCGAGGCGCAGCTGCGGGCGGGCCGCCTGGACCGGGCCGCCGAGGTGACGGCCTGGCTGGAGAAACGCGCCCGCGAAACCGGCCTGGCGTCGGCGGAGGCGGCGGCGGCACGCTGCCGGGGCCTGCTGGCGATTGCGCCGGAGGAGGCGGAGGCGCACTTCGCCAGGGCACTGGCCGCGCACGATCGCACGACGGGACCGTTCGACCGGGCCCGTACCCAGCTGTGCGAGGCGGAGGTGCTGCGCCGCCACCGCCGCCCGGCAGCGGCCCGTGCGCCCCTCGCCGCGGCCCTGGCCTGCTTCGAACGCCTTGGCGCGGAGCCGTGGGCTCGCCGCGCGGCGAGCGAACTGGCGGCCACGGGAGGCACCTTGACGGCCGGCCGCCCCCCGATGGGCGACTCCCTGTCCCGGCTGACCCCCCAGGAGTTCCAGGTCTCACGGGCGGTGGCCCGGGGCCTGAACAACGTGGAGGCGGCGGCTTCGCTGTTCGTGTCCCGCAAGACGGTCGAGGCCCATCTCACGCGGATCTACCGGAAGTTGCAGGTGCGGTCGAGGACGGACCTGACCCGCTTGCTGACCGCGGCGGACCTGATCGACTGAGCCGGTCAGGAGACGGCCGGCACGGCACTGGCGAAGAATCGGGCGGCCCAGCAGCCACGTCCCCAACGGGCGGCCCAGCCCCGCCACCCCTTCACCAGGCCACCGGCAGCTCGATCGGAAAGCGTCGGATCGTCTCCGTGTCCCAGCGCACCTCCTCCGGCGGTACCGCCAGGCGCAGCTCCGGGAACCGCTCCAGCAGGCGCCCGATGGCCGCTTCCAGCTCCGCCATGGCCAGCGGCACACCGATGCAGCGGTGTCCGCCCCAGCCGAAGGTCATATGCGGCACGGGAGGCCGGTCCGGGTCGATGACGTCCGGGTCCGGGTAGCGCTCCGGGTCACGGTTCGCCGTCAGATACGACACGTGGACGAAGTCGCCCGCCCGGATCCGTACCCCGCCCATCTCCACGTCCTCCAGGGCCACCCGGGGAATGCCGACCCCCTTGCGGAAGGGAATGAAGCGGAGCAGTTCGTTCAGGACGTCCGTCAGGGTCTCCGGCCGGTTCCTGATGCGGTCCATCAGCTCGGGACGGGTCAGGAGGAGGTAGGAGATGTTGCTGATCTGGCAGGTGGCCGTGTCCAGTCCGCTGAGCATCAGCGTCAGCACCAGGACCGCCAGCTCCTGGTCGCCGAGCGCGTCCTCGCCGTCCTTGGCGGCGGCCAACGCGCTGATCAGGTCCTCCCCGGGCGAGTGCCGCCGCTGTGCGACCAGTTCGCCGAAGTACGCCCGCAGCTCGTCCTTGGCGGTCTTGGCGTTACGGCGGCCTTCCTGGCCCGTGGCGAGCAGTTGGTGCGCGTACTCCTGCAACCGGGGCCAGTCGTCCCGGTCGACTCCGAGGACCTCGAAGATGGCGTGCTCGGGAAGCGGATTCGAGAGGTGGTGCGCCAGATCGGCCGGCGGCCCCTGCGCGGCCATCTCGTCGAGCAGGGCGTCCGCGAGCCGGGTGATCCTCGGTCGCATCCGGTCCACATGCCGCTTGGTGAAGGCCTGCGCCGCAAGGCGTCGCACACGGGTGCTGTGCGGCGGATCCGTCACATTGATGGACTCCGGGGAGACGATGGGCTCGGGCGTCAGCCGCGGGTAGTCGAACCCCGTGATCCCCGCGCGGCTGAACCGCTGGTCGGTGGTCACCTTCCGCACCTCTTCGAACCTGGTGATCAGCCAGGCGTCGGCCTCGCCGTACGGGAGCCGGATCCGGGTGGGGGCATCGCGGGCCATGAGCGCCGCGAGAGAGGGATCGAACTCCAGGCCTTCGCTGAAGTCGAACGGACACATCTTTGCATCGCTGCTTGGGCTCACCGCGCAGTTCTCCCTTTCCGGCCGCCTCGCCACTCCATGCCTCTGCCCCTTTCGTCAGCCCGGTCCGCCCCCGCCCGGCATCGGCACGACATCGGTGACGTCCACCGCCGCGCGCAGGCCCCGGGCGAGCCTCACGCCGTCACCGACGGCCCAGAAGTGGACGAAGAACAGACGGGGTTCGTCCCTCAATCCGTGGTTGTGCAGCTCGACGACCTCGATCCCGGCACGCCGCAGGGCCGCGAGGACGTCCTGAACCTCCCCGGCGATCATGGCGCAGTCGCCGCTGATCGCGGCGCGGCCTCCACCGAGCGGCTGGAAATTGATCGCGGTGGTCGATCCCAGGCCCGGCGGCAGCACCAGGTGGCCGTCGGTGATCCTTTCCCGGCGGACGAAGTTGCTCCTGTAGATCCCGCCGTCGACGACGCCCTTGACGCCGAGCGCGGCATCGATGCCGGCGGTGTCGAGGGTGACCGGCCGCGGCGGAGCGGAAGGTGACGGAGGCGGGGTGCCGGTACGGTCGAACGCCGCGCGCAGGCCGCGGGCGATGGCCACCGGGTCGTGACCGTGTGCGTGGACGTGCATCCACCAGACGCTGGGAGTCTGGGAGAGCAGGTGCTTGTGGATCGCGGTCTGCTCGATTCCGTGCAGGTGCAGGACGTCGGTGAACTTCTGCAGTTCACGCTCGCTCACCACCACATCGCCCATCAGCAATGTGCCGCCGTCGGCGTAGCGGACGAAGGACACGTGCGAACCCAGGGCGAGCGCCGGTTTGACGACGATGCCGTGGGAGACCACCTTGAGGTCCCCGCGCGGGAGACCTGTGTGGTACATCATGTTCCGCTTCATGTCGCCCGTCCGGCCCAGCACTTCGGCCACGGCCTTCCAGTCCGACAGGGCGGTGCGTACCGGCTCGACCAGTGTGCGGCTTCCGTCCGCCGCGGCCCCGGTGGACAGGGCGCCCGCGGAGGTCGGCACCCCGGCCAGTACCGGCGCCAGGGCGGCCGCGGCCAGCACGCGCCGCCGGGGCGCGCTCGCTGCCGGGTGTGTGTCCTGCCGTCGTTCCTCAGCCGTCATGTGAGCCTCCTGCCGAGATGGAAGCACGGGGGCTGCGGAACTCCGTGATCGCCGCCATGGCCTGGGGTCCAGATGGGGGAGGTTTTTCCCAATCGTTACTTTTGCGATGTCTCGCGCCCATCGGGTCCACCACGGTGGACGTTCACGTTTCTACCTCGCGTACAGCTCCTCCACCTCCGCCGCGAAGTCCCGCATGACCGCCAACCGCCGCAGCTTCATCGAGGGGGTCAGATGGCCCGCCTCCTCCGTGAAGTCCACGGGCAGGACCACGAAGCGGCGGATCGACTCGGGGCGGGAGACCAGCTTGTTGGCCTCGTCCACGGCGCGCTGCAGGACCGCGTTCAGCTCCTCGTCCCCCACCAGGAGTTCCGGCGGCACCGGATGCTTGCCGTTCATCTGGCGCCAGTGGGTGATGCCCTCCGGGTCCAGGGTGATCAGCGCGCTCACGTAGGGGCGTCCGTCGCCGATGACCATGCACTGGGAGATCAGGGGGTGGGAGCGCAGCCAGTTCTCCAGGGGGGCGGGAGCCACGTTCTTGCCCCCTGCCGTGATCAGGATTTCCTTCTTCCGGCCGGTGATCGTCAGATAGCCCTCGTCGTCCAGCCGGCCGATGTCCCCTGTCGGGAACCAGCCGTCGGGGGTCGCCGGGACCACCCCGCCCGCATGGGGGTCCCAGTAGCCGCGGAACACCTGGCCGCCGGAGAGCAGCACCTCGCCGTCCGCCGCGATCCGGACCTTCGTACCGGGCAGTGGCCACCCCACTGTGCCCAGGCGGGGTTTGAGGGGCGGCGTCACCGTGGCCGCGCCCGTCGATTCCGTCAGGCCGTAGCCCTCGAAGATCTCTATCCCCGCGCCCGCGTAGAAGGCGGCGAGACGGCGGCCGAGGGGTGAGCCGCCGCAGATGACGTAACGGACCCGGCCGCCCAGGGCGCCCCGGATACGGCGGTACAGGAGCGGGTCGTAGAAGGCGCGGGCCGTCTTCAGGGCACGGCTCGGGCCCGGGCCCGAGCCGTGCTGCCTGCCCTCCAGCGCCTCGCCGTAGCGGCGGGCCACGCTCGCCGCGCGGTCGAACAACGCCCCCCGGCCGCCGCGCTCGGCGGTCGCCCGCGCGTTGTTGTAGACCTTCTCCAGCATGTACGGGATGGCGAGCAGGAAGGTCGGTTTGAAGCTCGCCAGGTCGGCCAGCAGGTCCTCGGCCTTGAGGCTCGGCGCATGGCCCAGCCGCACCCGCGCGCGGATGCAGGCCACCGCCACCATGCGGCCGAAGACATGGGAAAGGGGCAGGAACAGCAGCGTGGACGGCTCGTCGCTCGTCTTCGACTTGAACACCGGGTAGAGGAGCTCCACCGCGTTGTCCACCTCCGCCAGGAAGTTGCCGTGCGTCAGCGCACAGCCCTTCGGGCGGCCCGTCGTACCCGAGGTGTAGATGAGAGTGGCCAGCGTGTCCGGGCCCAGGACGCCCCGGCGTACGGCCACCTCCTGGTCCGGGACCTGTCCGCCCAGCTCCGCCAGGCGCTCCACGTGGCCCTTCTCGATCACCCACACATGGCGCAGGTCCGGAAGCCGGCTGCGTTCCGGGCCCAGGGCCGCCGCCTGGCCGAACGTCTCCGTCACCAGGGCCACCGCGCCCGAGTCCTGGAGGATCCAGCGGGTCTGGAAGACCGAGGAGGTGGGGTAGACGGGGACCGTGACCAGGCCCGCGGCCCAGGCCGCGAAGTCGAGGAGCGTCCACTCGTACGTCGTACGCGCCATGACCGCGATCCGGTCGCCGGGCATCAGGCCCTCGGAGATCAGGCCCTTCGCCAGGGCCAGCACCTCGCCGGCGAACTGAACAGCTGTCACATCCGTCCAACCGCCGTCTGCGTCACGGCGGCTGAGGACCCGGTGGCCGGGCATCTCCTCCGCGTTCTCGAACGGCAGGTCGGCGAGCGAGCCGTGCGTCACCGACGGCACCAGCGGGGGGACGGACACCTCGCGCACCTCCCCGTTCAGCCGCCGTGTCTCCGGCTCCACGAGGACCGGCCCGCCGTCGTAGTCGAGATCGGTCGGGGTGGCGGGGACGGGCGCGGACGAATACGAGATGGGCATCGGGCAGCTCCTGGGGGCCTGCAGCTACTCACTGCTCTGCTGCATGAGTACGCACTGTGCGTACCGATACGTTCACCGGCGGGGCACCCCTGGTGGTTACCGCCGGTTGGATCCGCGATCGTACGGGGCTCGCATGGGGAGTCTGTGCGGGTTCGGGGATGGTCCGGGGATGGTCCGGGGTCGGGGCTGTGCAACCTCCTCACCACCTCCTCAGGCGCGCTCCAGGATCGCCGTCACGCCCTGTCCGCCCGCCGCACGGACCGAGATCAGGGCGCGTCCCGGGACGTCCCGTTCGGCGAGGAGTTGCGCGCGCGTCGCCACGATCCGGGCGCCCGTCGCGGCGAACGGGTGGCCGGTGGCCAGGGACGATCCCGACACGTTCAGGCCGTCGGAGCGGGCGAAGGGGATACGACTGCCGCCGATGACAGCGACGCGTCGGACCTCCCCGCTCCCGATCCTGAGGGAACCTCCCATCTCGACCTGCTCCTCACCCGTGACGTAGTCTTACCGCCGGTAACCTTACTCCTGAGTAAATAGCCGGGCGAGAGCTGGGAGCAGGAACATGACCCACCGCTATCTGCGCTTCACGGGGACCGCTCCCGGCCGTTTCCTCATCCTGCGGCTCGGGCTTCCGGCGCGGTCAACGGCAGGTCGTGCGGGCGTGCGGGCCAGAGCCTGCTGGGTGCTTGGCCATGGCTGAACAGTGCCCGGCGCCGGAGTTGCCCGGGGGTGGGGCGCGCGGCCCGGCGCTGACGGGGTGCCTCCCCCAAGCTCTCGGCTTCGCCCGAGCAGGCGGTCCCCCACTGCTCCAGCGGCACGACTGCGCATGGCTACGTACGACCGTAGGAGACCCGCATGCCCTCCCTTCTTCCCGCCCTTCTCCGCGGTGCCCTGCTCTCGCCCCTCAAGCGGCCCCGTCCCGACGCCGGCTTCCCCCGTACCTCCCTCGTCCTCCCCGGCGTCCGGATCGATCTCGAACAGCTCGCCGCCTATGAGCGCGTCTGCGGTTTCCCCACCGGTGTGGACGCGCTGCCGGTCACCTACCCCCATGTCCTCGGCTTTCCGCTCGCCATGCGGATCATGGCCGGCCGGGAGTTTCCCCTCCCGCTCCTCGGACTGGTGCACACGTCCATCGAGATCGACCAGCGTGCGGCGCTCTCCCCCGAAGGGGAGTACGAACTCGCCGTACGGGTGCGGGAGCTGGTGCCCCACCGGCGCGGCACCGAGGCCGTCGTCGTGACCGAGGTTCGCACCGGGGACCGGCTGGTGTGGGAGTCGGCCAGTACGTACCTGGCACGGCACCGCACCTCCGCCCCCGCCGAAGGCCCGCCCTCCGACGCCCGCGTACCCCTCCCCGCCCTCGCCGAGTGGCGCCTCGCCGAAGACGTCGGACGGCGCTACGCGGTGGTCTCCGGGGACCGGAACCCCATCCACCTGCACCCCCTCACCGCCCGCCTCTTCGGCTTCCCGCGCGCCATCGCGCACGGCATGTGGACCGTCGCCCGGTGCCTCGCCGAACAGCCGGCCGGTGCCGCCGTGCGGGTGCGCGCGCAGTTCAGGGCACCCGTCCTGCTCCCGGCCGCCGTGACCTACGCGGCCGACGGGGGACGCTTCGAACTGCGCGGCGGGGAGAGGCTCCATCTCACGGGTGAGACGCGCCGGCTCATTGTGTGACGAGGGCCTGATCGGGGTCCGGGGGTGTCCAGGGACGGCCCTCCATGAGGTTGCCGAGGCCCGCCCAGGCGAAGTTCATCAGGGTCGCCGCGGCCTGCCGGGCGGAGACGCCCGGAGTGGCGTTGGCCCAGGCGGCGAGGGACTCGGCGGCGCCGACGAGGGCCTCGGCGATCCCGGCGACCTCGCGTCCGGGCAGATCCGGATCCCGGTGGGCCTCCCGCGCGGCAACGGCGATGAGCTCCGTCACGAACGCGACGATCTCCTCGCGCATCGCGGCGACCTCGGCGGCGAAGGGCTCGCCATGCGTACGGGCCTGGAGGTGCAGGACCGACCAGCCGTCCGGGTTCTGCGCGGTGTGCGTGAAGAACGCGCGCAGTCCTTCCCAGAGTTGGCGGTCGGCACTGAGTCCGGGCCGCACACCGGCCCGCACGGCCTCGGTGAGCGCGGCGGCCTCACGGCGGATGCAGGCGGTGAAGAGGTCTTCCTTGGAGTTCAGGTACAGATACACCAACGGCTTGGACACGCCCGCCAGTTCGGCGATCTCGTCCATGGACGCGGCCATGTACCCGCGTTGCCCGAAGGTCTTCACGGCGGCGTCCAGCATCTGCTGTTCCCGCACCGCGCGCGGCATCCGCTTGGTCTTCACGGCACCCATACGGGCCAGCCTACGATCAGCCCGCTGATGCAGTGCCCCGTCTAGGACGTCTGACCCTGCGCCCGCGTCGTGTCGTCCGCCACGTCCTCCTGGCTGCGGTTCGCCTCGAGGTTCGCCTTCATACGGTCGACCCGCTCGACGATCTGCACGGACGCCCGGTCGCGTTCCCCTCGCAGGACCACGAAGCTGATCGGGGCCGAGATCACCAGGGCGAGCAGAACCACCCAGATGCCGTTGGAGGCACCGAGTCCGCTCGGAACGATGCCCGAGTAGACGAGGCCCCAGACGACCACGAGGCAGCCCGCGAAGACACCGAGGCGCATCAGCGTGTACCGGAGCATCTCAATCCACTCTTCCGTTCCGAACTGTCGCAAAGGACATCGTCCAGTGAAGCACGCCGGACACCCGATCTTGCAGGGGGGTACGCCGGGTCAGCACAGCGGCAGCAGCATGATGATGTCGTCCCGGTCGTCGCCCGGCGCCACACGGATCGCGCCGGGTATCCGCCCGACCTCCTTGTACCCGCAGGAGCCGTAGAACCGCTCCAGGCCGAGGCCGCCCCGGCAGGTGAGCCGTATGGCCTCGATGCCCTCGAAGCCGCGGACGGCGTCGGCGGCGGCCTCCAGCAGGTCGCGCCCGTACCCTTTGCCCTGGTGCCGGGGGTGCACCATCACCGTGTACAGCCACACCCAGTGCCGCATCAGCCGGTGCGTGTTGTACGTGATGAACGCGGTCGCCGCGACCGCGCCCGTCCCGTCCCGGCCCACCAGCAGCCGGGTGCGGCCCTCGGCCATCGCCACCAGATGCCTCACCAGCTCGGGGCGTATGTGGTCCTCGGTCACCGGTGGCACGAAGCCGACCGAGCCGCCCGCGTTCGATACATCCGCCCACAATGTGAGCACGTCGTCCCGGAGGGCGGGCGAGACCGCGGGATCCAGCTCGAACGTCAACGCCACCGGATCACACCCGCATCGGCTGCGGCGACTCGCGGCGCAGCGGGTCCGGGCCGTCGTACTCGCGGATGATCTCGTACCGGGTGTTGCGCTCCACCGGCCGGAAGCCCGCGTCCCGGATCAGGTCGAGCAGGTCCTCGCGGGTCAGCTTGTTCGGCGTCCCGTAGTTGTCCGCGTCGTGCGTGATCTTGTACTCGACGACCGAGCCGTCCATGTCGTCGGCGCCGTGCTGCAGGGCCAGCTGCGCGGTCTGCACGCCGTGCATGACCCAGAAGACCTTGACGTGCGGGATGTTGTCGAAGAGGAGGCGGGAGACCGCGAAGGTCTTCAGCGCCTCGGCACCCGTCGCCATCTGCGTACGGGCCTGAAGGCGGTTACGGATCTTGCCGTCCTTCATGTCCACGAAGTCGTGCTGGTAGCGCAGCGGGATGAAGACCTGGAAGCCGCCGGTCTCGTCCTGCAGTTCACGCAGCCGCAGCACGTGGTCCACGCGGTGGCGCGGCTCCTCGATGTGGCCGTACAGCATGGTGCACGGGGTCTTCAGACCCTTCTCGTGCGCCAGGCGGTGGATGCGCGACCAGTCCTCCCAGTGGGTCCTGTGGTCGACGATGTGCTGCCGGACCTCCCAGTCGAAGATCTCGGCGCCGCCGCCGGTGAGGGACTCCAGGCCCGCGTCGATCAGCTCGTCGAGGATCTCGGAGGCCGACAGCCCGGAGATCGTCTCGAAGTGGTGGATCTCCGTCGCCGTGAACGCCTTCAGCGAGACGTCCGGCAGGGCGGCCTTCAGCTCGCGCAGCGACCGCGGGTAGTAGCGCCACGGGAGGTTCGGGTGCAGACCGTTGACGATGTGCAGCTCGGTGAGGTTCTCCGACTCCATCGCCTTGGCGAGCTTGACGGCCTCCTCGATGCGCATCGTGTACGCGTCCTTCTCGCCCGGCTTGCGCTGGAAGGAGCAGTAGGCACAGGACGCGGTGCACACGTTGGTCATGTTGAGGTGACGGTTGACGTTGAAGTGGACCACGTCACCGTTCTTACGGGTCCGCACCTCGTGCGCGAGGCCGCCCAGCCAGGCCAGGTCGTCCGACTCGTACAGCGCGATGCCGTCCTCGCGGGTCAGCCGCTCACCGGCTCGGACCTTGTCCTCCAGCTCGCGCTTGAGCCCGACATCCATGCTTCTGCCTCTCCCTTTGGACGAACCCTGCCAACCGTACTCCCCACCCTTCGGGCGGGAGGTGCCCCCATACGGCGCTCCGCGCCTAACGCTGTTCCGGAAGGTCACCCACCCGGTTCTCCCACTTCGTGGACAGCACGATCGTCGTACGCGTACGGGAGACACCCTTGGTGCCGGACAGCCGGCGGATGGTCTTCTCCAGTCCGTCCACGTCGCTCGCGCGCACCTTGAGCATGAACGAGTCGTCGCCGGCGATGAACCAGCAGTCCTCGATCTCCTGAAGGTCCTTCAGACGGCGGGCCACGTCCTCGTGGTCGGCGGCGTCGGAGAGCGAGATGCCGATGAGGGCGGTGACGCCGAGGCCGAGCGAGGCTGCGTCGACCGTGGCGCGGTAGCCGGTGATGACACCGGCCGCCTCCAGGCGGTTGATACGGTCGGTGACGCTCGGTCCCGACAGGCCGACGAGGCGCCCCAGCTCCGCATAGGAGGCCCGGCCGTTCTCCCTCAGGGCCTGGATGAGCTGCCTGTCCACCGCGTCCATGCGATCGAAGCCTTCCACTGAAAAGGTCTGAAAAGTTCCTGAAAGTGATGAGTGGTACTGCTGCGTGCTGCTACGTACTGCTGTGTACCGCCAGGTACGCAAATGTTGCGACCGCTCCGGGCGGCCGTCACGTGCTGCGGGTTCCGCCGCCGAGTTCACCCTCCCAGCGGCGGTACAGCCGGTGCGGCACCCCCGCCGCGTCCAGCACCCGCCCCGCGACGAAGTCCACCAGGTCCTGGATGTGTGTCGCCCCCGCGTAGAACGCCGGTGAGGCGGGCAGCACGACCGCGCCGGCCTCGTCCAGCGCCACCAGATGCCTGAGCGTCTGCCCGCTGAGCGGGGTCTCCCGTACGGCGACCACCAGCCGCCGCCCCTCCTTGAGCGTGACGCTCGCGGCCCGCTGCAGCAGGTCCTTCGAGAGCCCGAGCGCGACCCCCGCCGCACAGGCCGTGGACGCGGGCACGATCAGCATCCCCTTCGCCGGGTACGACCCCGAGGACGGCCCGGCGGCCAGATCTCCGGCGCCCCAGTGCCGTACGCGGTCGCCCTCGAGGTCGACCTGGAAGGTCCCGGGCTTGCCGTCGGCGCCCCTGGACAGCCATTCCCGCAGGTCGTCCCGCCAGTGAGCGTCCCGGAAGGAGATCCCCGTCTCGTCGAGCAGCGTGAGCCGGGAGGCCCGGGACACGATGAGGTCGACGCTCTCGCCCGCGGCGAGGAGTCCCCGCAGCACGGCAGCGGCATACGGGGTGCCGGAGGCGCCAGACACCCCTACGATCCAAGGCGTACGCGGCGTCTCTCCTGGCTTGAATGGGTTCACGACACCGAGCCTATCCGGCGCCGCGGGGCGGGAACCGGCCGAGGGGGCCGGGGCGTATACCGGAGGGGACGAGCGGGCGTGGGGGTTGGCATGTCGGATGCGGAGCCGGAGTGGTCGCAGCGCGACCGCACGATGGCGGCGGCCAAGCTGATGGTGGGCTGGGTGGCGCTGCTGTGGCTGCTCGAAGTGGCCGACGTGGTCAGCGGCCATGCCCTGGACGGCTTCGGCATCATGCCGCGTACCGCCTCCGAGCTGGTCGACATCGTCCCCGCCGCCTTCATCCACTTCGGTTTCGCCCATGTCGCCGCCAACAGCGTGCCGCTGCTGGTCTTCGGTTTCCTCGCGGCCCTCGGCGGCCTGCGCCGGTTCGCCGCGGTCTGCGCGCTGATCATCGTGGCGGACGGCCTGGGCATCTGGCTCATGGCCCCGGCCAACACCAACACGGCGGGCGCCTCCGGGCTGATCTTCGGCCTCTTCGGCTTCCTCGTGGTCGGCGGCTTCGTCGAGCGCCGCCCGCTGGGCGTCCTGGTCGGACTGCTGGTCGGCGCGATCTGGGGCGGCTCGATACTCATGGGCCTCGCCCCCACGCAGACGCACGTCAGCTGGCAGGGCCATCTGATCGGACTGGCGGCGGGCGTGGCGGCGGCGTTCCTGTTCCGCCGCCGGGCGGTGGCGTCCTGAGTCAGGAGGAACCGGGCGACTCGGGGTCCACGGGCAGGCAGCTTGTGTCGATGGTGAGGCGTCCGACCTTGGTCTCCACGCTGACCTTGCCTCCGTACGGAAGTGTGTCCCGTCCGAGGTAGCCATCAGGTCCGGGGTTCCACAGCGTGACGAGGCACCCCTTCCGGGGGTCGAAGATCAAGTAGTTCGGAATGCCCCGAGCCGCGTACTGCTTGTTCTTGACCTCGTAGTCGTTGCGGACGCTGCTCGGGGAAACGACCTCGATGACGAGCTCGACGAGGTCGGGCGCATAGAAGCTCAGATTCCGGTTCTTCTCGGCCGCCGGGATGAGAGCGAGATCGGGGCAGAACTCGAAGTCACCGCTGAACGGGATCGCCACATCGCTGATGAATCCCCACTCCGGGCCCATCTGAGCTTCGAGCTGGGTCCAGAGCCTCACGATGGTCTCGTTGTGGAACGGCCTGAGCGGACTCATCACGATGTTGCCCTCGACAATCTCCATCCGGTACCCGCGGAACATGTCCTCGTACCGGGCGAGCTGCGAGTGCAGGCGGTCGCTGTCCGAGATGGTCACGTCGGCCTCCCTCTCTCTGCACTCGATGGTAGGCCGCACCGTACTCACACGCTCATACCCCGAACCAGAAGATCGAGCAGCGCACACACGAACAGGGCAATCCCGATGAACCCGTTGACACTGAAGAAGGCACGGTTGACGCGGGTCAGGTCGTGGGGGCGGACGATCGTGTGCTCGTAGACGAAGGCGCCCGCCACGATCACCAGGCCCAGCCAGAAGAAGAATCCGGCGCCGGTGACGATCGCGTACCAGACGAACAGGGCCGTCGTGATGGCATGGCAGACGCGGGCGCCCCAGATCGCCGCGGGGATGCCGAAGCGGGCCGGCACCGACATGACGCCGATCTCGCGGTCCGTCTCCACATCCTGGCAGGCGTAGATCAGGTCGAAGCCGCCGATCCAGACGCCGACGGCGAGGCCGAGGATCACCGCGTCCCAGTCCCACTTGCCGCTGATCGCCAGCCAGCCGCCGATCGGGCCCATCGCCTGGGCGAGTCCCAGGATGGCCTGCGGGAAGTTCGTGAACCTCTTGCCGTACGGGTACACCACCATCGGGATCACCGCGATGGGGGCGAGCGCCAGGCAGAGCGGGTTGAGCAGGGCCGCGGCTCCCAGGAAGAAGACCAGCGCGATCAGCGCGCCCGTCCAGGCGTGCCGCACCGTCATCGCGCCCGTGACCAGCTCGCGGTGGGCCGTGCGCGGATTGCGGGCGTCGATCTCACGATCGATGATCCGGTTCGCCGCCATGGCGAAGGTGCGCAGGCCCACCATGGCGACGGTGACGAGGAGGAGCCGGCCCCAGTGGATGTTCCTGTCCCACTGGAACATCGCGGTCAACGAGGCGATGTACGCGAAGGGCAGGGCGAAGACGGAGTGCTCGATCATCACCAGGCGCAGGAACGCCTTCGTGCGCCCCGGCTGCGGGATCGCCGCGGAAGCTGAACTCACAGGCCGTACTCCTTCCAGCGGCGGTCCACCTTCGCCGCCGTCTCCGGGTCGGACAGGACCATGTCGGGCCAGCCGCCGTCCCTCGTGTAGCCCTCCTCGGGCCACTTCTTCGTCGCGTCGATGCCCGCCTTGCCGCCCCAGAACTGCTGGTACGAGGCATGGTCGAGGTGGTCGACGGGACCTTCGACGACCGTGAGGTCGCGGGCGTAGTCCGTGTTGCCGAGGGCCCGCCAGGCGACCTCGTGCAGATCGTGCACGTCGCAGTCGGAGTCGACGACCACGATCAGCTTGGTCAGGGACATCATGTGTGCGCCCCAGATGGCATGCATCACCTTCTGTGCGTGCTTGGGGTACTTCTTGTCGATCGACACGATCGCGCAGTTGTGGAAGCCGCCCGCCTCGGGGAGGTGGTAGTCCACGATGTCCGGGACGATGATCTTGAGGAGGGGGAGGAAGAAACGCTCGGTCGCACGGCCGAGCGGTCCGTCCTCCGTCGGCGGGCGGCCCACGACGATCGACTGCAGCAGCGGCCGCTTCCGCATGGTGACGCAGTCGATCTTCAGGGCGGGGAAGGGCTCCTGCGGGGTGTAGAAGCCGGTGTGGTCGCCGAACGGGCCCTCAGGGAGCATCTCACCGGGCTCCAGCCAGCCCTCCAGCACGACTTCGGCGCCCGCCGGAACCTGGAGCGGAACCGTCTTGCAGTCGACCATCTCGATCCGCTTGCCCGCGATGAACCCGGCGAAGAGGTACTCGTCGATGTCCCCGGGAAGCGGCGCGGTGGAGGCGTATGTCACGGCGGGCGGGCACCCGAAGGCGATCGCGACGGGCAGCCTCTCGCCGCGTCGGGCCGCCACCTGGTAGTGGTTGCGGCTGTCCTTGTGGATCTGCCAGTGCATGCCGATGGTGCGCTTGTCGTGGCGCTGGAGGCGGTACAGCCCGAGGTTGCGGATCCCGGTCTCGGGGTCCTTGGTGTGTGTGAGCCCGAGGTTGAAGAAGGAGCCGCCGTCCTTGGGCCAGGTGAAGAGCGCGGGGAGGGCGTCGAGGTCGACATCGTCGCCGCGCAGGACGACTTCCTGCACCGGGGCGTTGTCCGACTTGACCTTCTTGGGCGGTACGTGCGCCATCGCGCCGAGCTTGCCGAAGGCCTCACGCATGCCGACGAACCCGTGCGGCAGCTCGGGCTTGAGCAGGCCGCCGATCCTGTCGGAGATCTCGCCGTACGACTTCAGCCCGAGGGCCTTCAACAGGCGCCGGTCGGTACCGAACACGTTCATGGCGAGCGGCATGCGCGACCCGCGCACGTTCTCGAAGAGCAGCGCGGGCCCGCCGGACTTCTGCACCCGGTCGACGATCTCCCCGACCTCCAGATACGGGTCGACCTCGGCCTTGATGCGCTTGAGGTCCCCCTCGCGCTCCAGCGCCCTGAGCAGGGAGCGAAGATCGTCGTAAGCCATGCGTTCCAGTATCGGCCACCCGCTACCCTGGCCCCGTCACCGGGGGCCGTCCCACGCCCCGTCGCCGTCTCTGGGGGATCGCAAGACCATGCTCAGGTATGTGCCCTTCCTGCTGGTCCTGGCACTGTGGATATACGCCTTCATAGATTGTCTGAACACCCCCGAGGAGCAGGTCCGGGGGCTGCCCAAGGTGGTCTGGGTCATCATCATCCTGCTCTTCGGCGAGGTGCTGGTCGGTCCCATCGCCTGGCTCGTCGCGGGCAAGGTGCGCCAGGCCCCGGCTGGGGGAGGCTCCACGCCCTCCGAGTGGCACCGCAACCACCGCACGACCTGGGTCGCACCCGACGACAACCCCGAGTTCCTGAAGTCCCTCAAGGAAGAGGCTGCGTCTTCTCAAAACGTGAAGGACGAGGCGCTCCTGAAGGACTGGGAGGCCGACCTGCGCCGCCGCGAGGAGGAACTGCGGCGCCGGGAACGCGGCGAGGAGCCCCGGACCGACTGACGGACACCACCGACTGACGGACACCACCGACTGATGGACACCACCGACTGATGGACACCACCGACTGATGGACACTGCCGACTGATGGAACTGCGGCTGCTCGTCACCTTCGAGAAGGTCGCCACGGTGCTGAGCTTCACCCGGGCCGCGGCCGAGCTGAAGTACGCGCAGTCCAGCGTGACCAGCCAGATCCGCACCCTGGAGTCCTCGCTCGGCACCGAACTGTTCGACCGGCTGGGCAGCCGCATCCGGCTGACGGAGGCCGGCGAGCGCCTGCTGCCGTATGCCCGGCAGATCATCGAGCTGAGCGAGGAGGCGCGGGCGGCCGTCTCCGGCGCGCAGGAGCCGGCCGGCACCCTGACCGTCGGCACCATGGAGTCGCTGACGTCCTACCGTCTGCCGCCGCTGCTGGAGCTCTTCCACCACCGCTACCCCAAGGTGCGGCTGTCGCTGCGCACCACCATCGGCGACGAGACCCGGCAGGCGCTGCGGCAGGGAGCATACGACCTCGGCTTCCTGATGGAGGAGCAGACCGAACACGCCGGGCTGGAGACCGAGGTGCTGGCGGTGGAGCGGCTGGCGCTCGTGGCCGCGGCCGGGCATCCGCTGGCCGGCAAGGAGATCGCGGCCTGCGATCTCGTACGGGAGTCCCTCCTCGCCACCGAACCCGGCTGCGCCTACCGCGATCTGTTCGAGCGGGAGCTCACCGCGCTCGCCCCGGTGGACTTCATGGAGTTCGGCACGATCGAGGCCACCAAACGCGCGGCGGCGGCCGGCCTCGGGATCTCGCTGCTGCCCGAGGTGACGGTCGCCGCCGAACTCGCGGAGGGTTCTCTCGTACGACTGCTGTGGGAGCCGCCGTTCACGCTTCGCACGCAGCTGGCGTGGCGGGCCGGGAAGCGGCTTCCGGCGCATGCGCGGCTGTTTGTGCAGCAGGCACAGAAGCTGGTTTCCGAGCAAGGGTGACCTTCAGGCTCGCGGTCACGATCAGCGGAACGCCCAGCGCCTGCACGGGCCCGATGTGGTGTCCGTACACCGCCCAGTCCATCACCATCGCGACGGCCGGGTAGACGAAGGCGAGTACGGCGATCTTCGCGGTCGGGAGCTTGGCGTAGGCGGCGTACATGAGGACGTACATCAGCCCGGTGTGGATCACGCCCAGACCGGCCAGCCAGCCCCAGCCCGAGCCCTCGCCCCGCATCGCGCCGAAGTCGGCGAAGGGCAGCAACAGCGGGATGCCGACGACCACCTGGACGAGGGCGATGAGATGCGGCCGTACGCCGGTGATGCGCTTGGTGACCAGGGTGGACAGGCCGTACAGGAGTGCGGCCAGAAGGGCCTGGCCCACGCCCACGACGTAGGAGCCCCCGTTGGTGAAGTCCCCGGGCGTGACGCCCGAGACGAGGACCAACCCGGCGAAGGCGACCACGATCCACCCCGCCTTGGCCGCGCTGAGCCGCTCACGGAACAGCAGGGCGCCCAGCAGCACCACGTAGAACGGCTGCGTGTGGTACACCACCGTCGCGACGGAGATCGACGTGTTCTCGTACGCCTGGAAGAGCAGGACCCAGTTGAAGACGATGAACACGCCGCCGAGGACGGCCAGTCCCAGGGTGCGCGGGGTGAAGCCGTGGTCGCGCAGCCAGCCGCGGGCGACGACGTAGGCGCCGAGGGCGAGGGCGCCGAACAGGACGCGGAAGAAGACGACGTTGAAGGGCGAGGCGCCCGACTCGACGACGAAGACACCGAGGGTGCCGGAGAGCACCATCGCGGTCGTCAGCTGGGCCATGCCCTTGTTCTCGGAGGTCATGTCCTGGACGCTACGAGCTGACGACGGAGCCGGTCCACGCGCCAGTGGGGCGTCCTGCCGATGGGGCCATCGGGCGTGCCGATGACGTTCTAGGCCGGCGGATCCGCGCGCAGCACCAGGTCCAGGAGGCCGGGGAAGCGGGCGTCGAACTCCGGGCGCCTGAGGCGGTTGACGCGCCTCGGTCCCTCGTCGCGCTGTTCCACCAGGCCTGCGGCGCGCAGCACGGTGAAGTGGTGGCTCAGGGCCGCCTTGCCCACGGGCACATCGAAGCTGCCGCAGCTCCGGCTCCACTCCGCGGAGCCGGCGAGCTCGCGGACGAGGGCGATGCGTACGGGGTCCGCCAGGGCGGCGAGCGCGGTCTGGACGGTGACGTCGTCGGGGTGGGTGTGCTCGGGCGCGACCCGATGACTGGTGCCGCCGCGCTGTGCCACCACGCCGTACTCCCTCATCGCTTGCTGAGTGTTCGATGAAAACCATACGCTCCCGAGTGTTCGCTTCCCATCAAACACTCAATGAGAGGTGCGGTCTGCCATGCGCTCGGTCGAATTCCAGGAGTACGGCGGTCCTGAGGTCCTCCAGACGGTCGAGACGGACGTCCCTGAGCCTGGCCCCGGACAGGTGAGCATCGACGTGGCCTACGCGGGCGTGAACTTCGCCGACCTCAAGGCACGCGCCGAGGGCTACCGGGTGCCGACGCTGCCCTTCCGCCCCGGCCTGGAGGTCTCCGGGCGGGTACGGGCGGTCGGCGCGGGCGTCGAGGGCCTCGCCGTCGGCCAAGAGGTGGCCGCACTCACCGGCGGCGCCTACGCCGAGGTGGCCGTCGCCGACGCGGTGACCGTCTTCCCGCTGCCGCCCGGCATCGACCTGCGCACGGCCGCCACCCTGCCCACGGTGCTGCCGACGGCGTACGCGCTGGTGCATTCAGTGGGCCGGCTCCAGCCCGGCGAGACGGTCCTCGTGCAGGGCGCGGCCGGCGGAATCGGCACGACGGTGGGGCAGTTGGCGAAGGCGGCGGGGGCCGGAGCGGTGTACGGAGTCGTATCGTCCGCGCCGAAGGCGGCGTACGCCCGCGAGCACGGCTACGACGAGGTCTTCGTCGGCGAGTTCGAGAAGGCGGTGCGGGCCGCCACCGGCGATCGTGGAGTCGACCTGGCCCTCGACCCCGTGGGCGGCGAAACCTTCAAGGCCTCCCTCGCCTCACTCGCCGTCTTCGGCCGACTGGTCTCCTTCGGCAACGCGAGCTCGGCCGAGCCATGGAAGGTGGGCCAGCCGGAGCTGTACCCCACGGGCGTCTCGGTGGGCGGCTTCTCCATCCTGACCCTGGCGAAGACGGCCCCGGCCGCGCTACGGGCGCTGGCCGAACAGGCCTTCGCCGCAACGGCCGACGGGACCGTGTCGCTGCCGGTCACCGCCGAGTTCGCCCTGGAGGAGGCGGCGGAGGCGCACCGACTGATGGGGGCGCGGGCGAGTACAGGGAAGCTGCTGCTGCGGGTCGCCAACTGACCTGACACCCAAGGGTCTTGTGTGATGATGTGAACTTCGGCTGGGTGTGACGAAGGCGCAACGGGGGTGCGTTCGGCGTGATCGATCCTGGGCAGATTCCGGAGTTCACGGGCAACCTGGAGCAGTTGGAGAAGGACTACGGGGATCTGAAGGCGGACGCCTCGCACATCCGCTCCACGGGTCAGGATGTCGACAAGAAGTTCCAGGGTCTGCGGGCGTATTACCAGGCGCCCGAGGCGGAGCAGCTGTTCGGGACGACGAAGAAGGTCGCGAACCGGGCGGACGATTTCGCGAAGGATCTGGAGACGGTGTCGTCGGCGCTGTCGTCGTATGCGACGGAGATCCGTCCGCTGGTCGCGAAGCTGAAGCAGCTGAAGATCGATGCCACGAACTTCGTCAACTCCGTGAAGGATGACCATGACTGGGAGTACGACGGGGACAAGGTCGACAAGCACAACCACATCCGGGACGAGATCACGGC
>NZ_JBEOZU010000021.1:0-45712 GCF_040298185.1 Streptomyces sp. NPDC001634
TCGAACTCCTACCGCGACTACCTCGAACTGCACGGCCTGTCCGTGCAGTTGGCCGAGGCACTCGCCGAGTACTGGCACGCGCGCGTGCGCTCGGAGCTGGGCTTCGCCGGTGAGGACCCGTCGGTCATCGAGGACATGTTCGCCCTCAAGTACCGCGGCGCCCGCTTCTCGCTCGGCTACGGCGCCTGCCCCGACCTGGAGGACCGCGCCAAGATCGCCCGCCTCCTCGAACCGGAACGGATCGGCGTCCACCTCTCCGAGGAGTTCCAGCTCCACCCGGAACAGTCCACGGACGCGATCGTGATCCACCACCCGGAGGCCAAGTACTTCAACGCGCGGTAGCACGGGCAGGGGCAGCGCACCGCACCCCGAAGCCCCTTCACGGAGGCCGCACGAAGGCGCGCCGGTGCCGGTCGTGCGGCGGGAGCATGCGGTGGCGCCCGGGCAGGTGACGGGAGCCCGTGCGGTGGCGCAATTGCGCGAGGGCGGGGCCGGGAGTCTGTGTGGTGGCAGGCCTGTGCCGGGGCGGGGTTGGGAGCCCGTACGGTGGCATGCCCGTGCCGGGCCGGCTCTGAGAACCCGTGCGGTGGCGCGATCGCGCGAGGGCGGGGCCGGGAGTCTGTGTGGTGGCACGCTTGTGCCTGGCCTACGGCGGGGAGGCCTGCGGCGGTGCGTCAGCGCAGGTGACGGGAGGCTCCCGTGGCCGTCCACCGAGCGAGGACACCCAGAGGCTGCGGTGGCGCGCCTGTGCCGGGCCGGCGCTGAGAGCCCCTACGGCAGCCCGGCTCGCGCCGGTCCGGCGGCGGGGAGGCGGGCGGTGGCGTACCCCCGACCCATGGCGGGGATCGCACCCGTGGCGACCCGGACCGGGAGCGCACACAGTGGCGCGCCCGCGCACGCCGACGGCTGGGCGCCTCCTCGTGCGCCGACGCTGGGCCACCCCTGGCGCGCCCCGGGGCCATCCCCTCGTACCCGAAAGCGGCGGAGGGCCGGCCGCACCCGTCGCCACGAAACCGCCCTTCCGCCCTACCCGCTGGCCCCAGTGGCGTGGCGCTCTCGTATCGGGGGGCACTTTGCCCACGAGAGTCGTACACTGGTCGGTCCATCGCAGGCCGGTTCCCTGTCAGGGAACCGGCCTGGTCGTCCCTTCAAGGAGGTGCGCCGGATGACGACCACGGTTCCCGCGCTTGGAACCCGTACGGCCGAAGGCTCAGCCCTGCAGGCCGTGCTCCTCGACATGGACGGAACGCTCGTGGACACCGAGGGGTTCTGGTGGGACGTCGAGGTCGAGGTCTTCGCCGCCCTCGGCCACACGCTCGACGATTCATGGCGCCATGTCGTGGTCGGCGGCCCCATGACGCGCAGCGCGGGGTTCCTGATCGAGGCCACCGGCGCCGACATCACCCTCGACGAGCTCAGTGTGCTGCTCAACGACGGGTTCGAGGACCGCATCGACGGCAGACTGCCGCTGATGCCGGGCGCCGCACGACTGCTCGCCGAACTCGCGGCGCACGAAATCCCCACCGCCCTGGTCTCCGCCTCGCACCGGCGCATCATCGACCGCATCCTGGCCTCGGTCGGCCCCCAGTACTTCGCCCTGACCGTCGCAGGCGACGAGGTGGAGCGCACCAAGCCGTTCCCGGACCCGTATCTGCTGGCGGCCAGGGGCCTCGACGCGGACCCCGCCCGGTGCGCGGTCATCGAGGACACGGCCACCGGTGTCGCGGCCGCCGAGGCCGCGGGCTGCCGCGTGGTCGCCGTACCGTCCGTCGCCCCTATCGCACCCGCCGCGGGCCGCACCGTCGTGACCTCACTGGAAGAGGTGGACCTGCCATTTCTGCGTGGTTTGATGACGGAAATGCGCTAGGCCTTCACCCAGCGTGCACCATGAATGGACGGAATACCGCGGAGTGTCCAACGGAATGAATTAATACCCGGGCACCTGCCCGAATTCCGGTACTCCCCAGCAGAGTTGAGCGTGTGACGTTCACCACGCCAAAGGGTCTCGACAGCGGGCCCGGCGCGTGCTGTTCCACCCCATTCGGGTGACCCTGGCGTGCCCTTGTGTCCCGATTGATGGAACGCTGCACGAATCCTTCCCTGACCGGTTATTCGGTGCGTTCACAACCGGTTTCACAGCGTGATGGGAACTCAACTCCGCTACCTGTGAGCCCTCATGCAGGTGCGGACTAATCTCATCGCGAGAACATCGCCACATCCCCGTGATCCGCCACACCACCCATGTTTGCCGGATACACGGACCCGACAGCTCTGGAGAAACTCGAGCATGAACCGCAAGACTTTGGTGCTGCCGGCCGTCGCAGGTCTGCTCACCCCCGTCCTCGCCGCCTGCGGCGGGTCCACCACTGGGGGCAAGAGCGGTGACGCCATCGTCGTCGGTACCACCGACCGGTTCACCGCCTCCAGCGACGCCCCCGCGCCCGTCGACCCGGCGTACGCGTACGACGTCGGCACCTGGAACATCCTCCGGCAGACCGTGCAGACGCTGATGGTCCAGCCCCGCGGTGACGGTGAGCCCGAGCCCGAGGCCGCCGAGAGCTGCGGCTTCACCGACACCGGCAACGAGCGCTACGCCTGCAAGCTGCGCAAGGACCTCAAGTTCTCCAACGGCGACCCCGTGACCGCGAACGATGTGAAGTTCTCCATCGACCGCGCCCGCGCCATCAAGGCCGACAGTGGTGTCTTCGCCCTGCTGTCCACCATCGACACCGTTGAGACGCAGGGTGACAACGAAGTCATCTTCCATCTCAAGACCGCCGACGCCACCTTCCCGTTCAAGCTGTCGACGCCGGTCGCGGGCATCGTCAACCCCAAGGACTACGAGAAGAACAAGCTCCGCAACGGCTTCTCGGTCGACGGCTCCGGCCCGTACACGCTGCAGGCCGAGGTCCAGAACAACGAGATGGTGAAGGCCACCTTCACCAAGAACCCCAACTACAAGGGTCTGCTCAACCCGAAGAACGACAAGGTCGTGCTGGAGTCCTTCAAGGACGCCGACAGCATGGGCACCGCCCTCGACAAGGGCGACATCGACGTCATGACCCGCTCGATGTCCCCGGACCAGATCCGCAAGCTCCAGAACAACAACGCGAGCGGCAACATCAACCTGGTCGAGATGCCGGGCCTCGAAATCCGCTACCTGGCCTTCAACACCGACGCCACGTCGGTGAAGAGCCAGGCCGTCCGCCAGGCGATGGCGCAGATCATCGACCGCGGCGCACTGGTCTCCAAGGTGTACGGCACCGAGGCCCAGCCGCTGTACTCGCTGGTCCCGGCCACCATCACCGGCCACTCCAACTCGTTCTTCAACAAGTACGGCGACCCGAGCGTGGCCAAGGCCCGTACGCTGCTCAGCAGGGCGAACATCAGTACCCCGGTGAAGCTGACGCTGCACTACACGACCGACCACTACGGCTCGGCCACCGCCAAGGAGTTCGAGGTGCTGAAGCAGCAGCTCAACGACAGCGGGCTGTTCGACGTCAGCGTCCAGGGCGCACCCTGGGAGCAGTTCGTCCCGGCCGAGCGCAAGGGCCAGTACGACGTGTGGGGCATGGGCTGGTTCCCGGACTTCCCGGACGCCGACAACTACCTCGCGCCGTTCCTCGACAAGGACAACTTCCTCAAGCTGCCCTACGCCAACAGCGAGATCCGCAACAGCCTGATCCCGCAGTCCCGGCGCGAGGCCGACCGGCTCACCGCGTCCAAGAGCCTCACCGACATCCAGGACATAGTCGCCGACGACGTGCCGATCCTCCCGCTGTGGCAGGGCAAGCAGTACGTCGCCACCCGGGACAACATCACCGGCAGCGAGTACGCGATGAACTCCTCCTCCACGCTGCAGCTGTGGGAGCTCAGCCGCGGCGTCGGCAGCTGACGCGCAACTCCTGAAGGCCCCCGGTTTCCGACCGGCCCGGGGGCCTTCGCCTTGTCCGCGGTACGATCCGAAGGCTCCCGTACGGCCCTGTCCCGCACCGCAGTTCGGGCCACCGAGAATCCAAGACAAGGCACATACACGTGAACAAGCGCACCCAGTGGCCGGTCCTGTCCGTCGCGACGGGGCTGGCGGCCGGTTTGCTCACCGGATGCGGCACCTCGGCCGGCGACTCCGGAGGCAGCGGCTCCTCCATCGTGATGGGGATGTCCGACGATGTCCTGGCCACCGACCCTGCCTCCGGCTACGACCCCGGATCCTGGCTGCTGTTCAACAACGTCTTCCAGTCCCTGCTGAGTTTCCCCAAGGGCGGCACGGAACCCCAACCGGAGGCCGCGAAGCAGTGCTCGTTCACGGACACGGCCACCAAGGTCTACTCGTGCACCCTCAAGGACGGACTGAAGTTCAGCAACGGTGACTCGCTCACCTCGAAGGACGTCAAGTTCTCCTTCGACCGTATGCTGAAGATCAACGACTCCGCCGGTCCCGCGATCATGTTCCCCATGCTCGGCTCGGTGGAGACCCCGAACGAGAAGACCGTCGTCTTCAGACTGAAGTACGCCGACGCCACGTTCCCCAGCAAGATAGCCTCCGGCGCCGGGTCCATCGTGGACCACAACCAGTACCCCGCCGACTCCCTCCGCAAGGACGGCACGGCGGTCGGCTCCGGCCCCTACAAGCTGGACTCCTTCGGCAAGGACCAGGCCGTCTTCTCCGTCAACTCCAACTACCAGGGCACCGCCAAGGTGCACAACTCCGGCGTCACCCTGAAGCTCTTCCACGGCAACCAGTCCGCCCTGAAGAACGCCCTCCTCAACCACCAGGTCGATGTCGCCTACCGCGGTCTGGCCGCCGCAGACATCGCCGACATCGACAACAACACCTCCACAGGCAAGGGCATCGAGGTCGTCGAGGGCTCCAGCGCCGAAGTCCAGCACCTGGTCTTCAACATGGCCGACCCCGTCACCGGCAAGCTCGGAGTCCGCAAGGCCATCGCCTACCTTCTGGACCGCGACGCCCTGGTCAGCAAGGTGTACGAGAACACGGCGACCCCGCTGTACTCGATCATCCCGGCGGGGATCACCGCCCACGACACGGCCTTCTTCGACACCTACGGCGCCCGCCCCTCGAAGACCAAGGCGGCGGCCGCGCTGCACGCCGCGGGCATCACCGGCAAGGTGAAGCTGACCCTGTGGTCCACGCCCTCACGCTACGGACCCGCCACCGACGAGGAACTCAAGACGATCGCCGAGCAGCTCAACGACAGCGGGATGTTCGACGCGACCGTCAAGTCCGTACCCTTCGACCAGTACGAAAAGGACATCGCGGCGGGCAAGTACGGCGTGTACGTGAAGGGCTGGGTGCCGGACTACCCGGACCCCGACAACTTCACCGCCCCGTTCTTCGGCAAGGGCAACGTGCTGGACAACCGCTACGCCAACAGCACGATCACCGGCGAACTCATCCCGAGGACGGCCGCCCAGAGCGACCGTTCGTCGACCGACAAGGAGTACGGCGAGCTCCAGGACATCGTCGCCCGGGACGTGCCGATGATCCCGGTCTGGCAGGCCAAGCAGTACGCCCTGCGCCGGGAAAACGTCTACGGGCTCGAGTACTGCCTCGATGCCTCGACGGTGTTCCGTTTCTGGGAGATCAGCAAGGACTGAGCGACCGAGCGAGACCGTACGAGCGCCGAATGAGCGCTGAGTGCGCCCCCTTGGAGAAGAGGGCGCCCTCAGCGTCGAAAAAGCCCGTAGGGGTGGTGAAGGTCGTAGAAGGCCCGCAGAGCGCGGGACGAGCTACTGCGCGCCCGGGCGCACCAGTCCGCTCTCGTACGCGTACACCGCCGCCTGCACCCGGTCCCGCAGCCCCAGCTTGGTGAGGACGTGACCGACGTGCGTCTTGACCGTCGTCTCGCTGACGAACAGGTCGGCGGCGATCTCGGCGTTGGACAGCCCGCGCGCCACCAGCTTCAGCACCTCCACCTCGCGCTCGGTGAGGGTGTGCAGCGTGTCCGGAACCGGCTCGTCCCCGGAGGGCAGATGCCCCGCGTACTTGTCGAGCAGCCTGCGCGTGATGCTCGGCGCGAGCATCGCCTCGCCCGCGGCGACCACCCGGATCGCCTGCACCAACTCGTTGGCCGGAGCGTCCTTGAGGAGGAAGCCGCTGGCACCGGCCCGCAACGCCTCCACCACGTACTCGTCGAGGTCGAAGGTCGTCAGCACGAGCACCTTGGCCGGGCCGTCCCGCCCGGGCCCGGTGATCTGCCGGGTCGCCTCCACCCCGTCCATCCGCGGCATGCGGATGTCCATCAGAACCACATCGGGCTGCAGAGCACGCACCTGGTCGAGCGCCTGGAGGCCGTCTCCGGCCTCGCCGACGACCGCGATGTCCTGCTCGGCCTCCAGGATCATCCGGAACCCCGTACGCAGCAGCGGCTGGTCGTCGACCAGTAGGACGCGGATGGCCACGTAAGTCTCCTTCGCTAGTCCGGCCCCATTCTGCCCTGCCCGCCACCACCCGACTCGACCACCCTGACCGGCAGCGACTGCGTTCCCCCGGAGCCGTCCCCTGGGCCGTCGGCCGGTCGCCCGTCGGCGGTCTGTACGGGGGGCGGCTGCGTCTGCCGGGGGGCGTCCCCCAGGACCCCGGCCGATTGCCCGTCGGCGGCCCGCACCGACTGCGGCTGCGTCTGCTGGAGGGCAGCCCCTGGATCTCCGGCCGACTGTCCTTCGGCGGCCTGCCCCGGGGGGCGTTCCCCCTGGGCCCGCGGCCGATTACCCGTCGGCGGCCTGTACTGGGGGCGGCTGCGTTTGCCGCGCCGTCCCCTGGATCTCCGGCCGACTGTCCGTTGGCGGCCCGCACCGGGGGCGGCTATATCTGCCGAGGGCCGTCGCCCGGATCCCCGGCCGACTGCAAACCGGCGGCCCGCGCCGACTGCGGCTGCGTCTCCCGGGGTTCGTCCCCTGAGCCCCCGGCCGACTGTCCGTTGGCGGCCCGCACCGGCAGCGGATACGGCGGGGGAGTGCCGCCGAATTCCGGACAGAACGTCTGGTGGTCGCACCAGCCGCACAGCTTGGTGGGACGCGGCCGCCAGTCGCCCGTCTCCGTCGCGAGCCGGATCGCGTCCCACAGCGCGAGCAGCTTGCGCTCGACGCGCTCCAGATCCGCGAGCACGGGGTCGTACGTCAGCACGTCCCCGCTCCCCAGATAGACGAGTTGCAGCCGCCGCGGAACGACCCTCTTCAGCCGCCACACCACCAGGGCGTAGAACTTCATCTGGAACAGCGCACCCTCGGCGTACTCGGGCCGGGGCGCCTTGCCCGTCTTGTAGTCGACGATCCGCACCTCACCCGTGGGCGCCACGTCGACACGGTCGATGATCCCGCGCAGCTTCAGCCCCGACTCCAGCTCCGCCTCGACGAACAGCTCACGCTCGGCAGGCTCCAGACGGGTCGGGTCCTCCAGCGTGAACCAGCGCTCGACGAGCCGCTCCGCCTCACTCAGCCACAGCGCCAGCCGCTCACCGTCCGGATCGTCCGCGAACAGCTCCACGACCTCCGGCCGGCTCTCCCGCAACCGGTCCCACTGGCCGGGCACCAGCGACTTGGCGCGCGGGGCGGTCCGCTCCGCGGCAGGCGCGTCGAAGAGCCGCTCCAGCACCGCATGCACCAACGTGCCTCTGGTCGCCGCCTCGCTCGGCTTCTCGGGCAGCTTGTCGATCACCCGGAACCGATAGAGCAGCGGGCACTGCATGAAGTCACTGGCGCGCGAGGGCGACAGCGACTCCGGGGGCGCGGCGGCCACGGCGGACGGCTCGGCAGCGCCGTCGGTGCTGGTTTCCATGACCACAGACCATACGGCCCACCACTGACAGTGACCCCGCGATGTCCCCACCCCGAGCGCCATGGGACACGGACGCCGCCGCTACGGGAGCGATCCGTGCGACAGCAGAGGAAACTGAGGGGGTGCCGGGGCGGAACACACCGCGACGGCCGCATACCATCGACCCCAGACCCTCCCACCCGGCACGACCGGGCCGGGGAGACGCTTCTAACGAGGGGACATCGTGGACGAGAGCGGCGGGAGCGGACAGCCGCGCTCCGGCAACGACGGGGCGACCGACCGCGAGGCAACCCCCACGGCCCGGCCCGAAGCCGTAGGCCCCGGGCAGAAGCCGACGGAGCCCACCCCGCCGTACGACCAGACGCCGGAGGCCGTGACAGATCGCGAGGAGCACGCCGAGCCCGCGGCACCGCCGTCCGACGAGAGGACGAAGGAGTCGGCGACGGCCCAGGGCGAGCGGGCCGGCTCCACGACGTCCGGCGACGTCCCGTCCACAGCAGCGGAACCTGCGGCAAAGAACCGCACCGACGACCCCGACACCCCACCGGCTCACCCCGAGGGCCGTAGCACCCCCAAGCCCCACGGCGAGCGCGAGGCATCGCCGGAGGGCGACCACCCCCACAAGAAGGACGCGCACACCGCCTCCGCTCCTTCGCGCGACCACGACCCCGCCGACACCCCACCCGCCGGCCACCCCATGGCCCGCACCCATGCCCACTCCGGCAATCCCGGCAAGGGCCGCCCCCCGCAGCGCCCCAAAGACCCCTCAGGCGGCATCGTCATGGGCCGCCCCTTCGGCGTGCCCGTCTACGTCGCCCCCAGCTGGTTCCTCGTCGCCGCCCTGATCACCTGGGTCTTCGGCGGTCAGCTCGACCGCGTCCTGCCCGAACTCGGCGCCGCCCGCTACCTCGTGTCCCTCTTCTTCGCGGTCGCCTTCTACGCCTCCGTCCTCATCCACGAACTCGCCCACACCGTCGCCGCCCTCCGCTTCAAGCTGCCGGTGCGCCGCATCCAGCTCCAGTTCTTCGGCGGCGTCTCCGAAATCGAGAAGGAAGCCGAAACCCCCGGCCGGGAGTTCGTGCTCGCCTTCGTCGGGCCACTGCTCTCCCTCGTCCTCGCCGGGATCTTCTACCTCGCCATGCAGCCCGTCGAACCCGGCACCGTCCCCGGCGTCCTGCTGGCCGGCCTCATGATCTCCAACCTCATCGTGGCCGCCTTCAACCTGCTCCCCGGCCTGCCCCTCGACGGCGGCCGCATGCTCCGCGCCGTCGTCTGGAAGATCACCGGCAGGCCCATGACCGGCACCATCGCCGCCGCCTGGGTCGGCCGCGCCCTCGCCGTCTCCGTCCTCATCGGCCTCCCCCTCCTCACCCAGTCCGGCGCCCTCGGCTCCACCGCCGAGGACAACGTCGGCATGGACACCGTCACCGACGCCCTGCTCGCCGCCATCCTCGCCGCGATCATCTGGACCGGCGCCGGCAACAGCCTCCGCATGGCCCGCCTGCGCGAACACCTCCCCGATCTGCGCGCCCGCACCCTCACCCGCCGCGCCGTCCCGGTCGAGACCAACACCTCACTCTCCGAGGCCCTGCGCCGGGCCAACGCCTCCGGCGCCCGCGCCCTCGTCGTCGTCGACGGCCACGGCGAGCCCCTCTCCCTCGTCCGCGAATCCGCCATCGTCGGCGTACCCGAACACCGGCGCCCCTGGGTCTACGCCAGCGAACTCGCCCAGGAACTCACCGACGGCATGCGCGTCTCCGCCGAGCTCGCCGGCGAGGACCTCCTCGACGCCCTGCGCGCCAACCCCGCCACCGAATACCTGGTCGTCGAGGAGACCGGAGAGATCTACGGCGTCCTGTCCACCGCGGACGTCGAACGCGCCTTCGTCAAGGCCATGGCCCGGCCCAGCTGACACCACGCACACGCGCGTGAGCCCCTTCCACGTGGTCGGCGGCCCCTCCGACGACCGGTAGGCTGGTCACATGTCCGAACCGACCGGTGCCGCCCGCCGTCGCGGGCCCTTCAAGGTCGGGGACCAGGTACAGCTGACCGACCCCAAGGGCCGCCACTACACGTTCACACTCGAAGCGGGGAAGAACTTCCACACCCACAAGGGTTCCTTCCCGCACGACGAACTGATCGGCGCACCCGAGGGCAGCGTTGTCCGCACCACCGGGAACGTCGCCTACCTCGCGCTGCGCCCCCTGCTCCCCGACTACGTCCTGTCCATGCCCCGCGGGGCAGCCGTCGTCTACCCCAAGGACGCGGGGCAGATCCTCGCCTTCGCCGACATCTTCCCCGGCGCACGCGTCGTGGAAGCAGGCGTCGGCTCCGGCTCGCTCAGCAGCTTCCTGCTGCGCGCCATCGGCGACCAGGGCATGCTGCACAGCTACGAGCGCCGCGCCGACTTCGCCGAGATCGCCCAGGCGAACGTCGAGCGCTACTTCGGCGGCCCCCACCCCGCCTGGCAGCTCACCGTCGGCGACCTCCAGGACAGCCTGAACGACACCGACGTCGACCGCGTCATCCTCGACATGCTCGCCCCCTGGGAATGCCTGGAAGCCGTCTCCAAGGCACTCGTCCCCGGCGGCATCCTGTGCTGCTACGTGGCCACCACCACCCAGCTCGCCCGGACCGTCGAATCCATCCGCGAGATCGGCTGCTTCAACGAGCCGACCGCCTGGGAGACGATGATCCGCAACTGGCACATCGAGGGCCTCGCCGTCCGCCCCGACCACCGGATGATCGGCCACACCGGCTTCCTCCTCACCGCCCGCCGCCTCGCCGACGGCGTCGAGCCCCCCATGCGCCGCCGCCGGCCAGCCAAGGGCGCCTACGGCGAGGACTACGCCGGCCCCAACGCCGACGGAGGCACCGGCCGCTGAGACGGCCCCGCGCACCGCTCAACACACGAAGCACAACGTACGAGCGCCGTGGTCGAGTTCCCGGGAACGCCCGGGAACTCGACCACGGCGCTCCGCTGTTGACACAGGGTTGCGCAAGGGAACCTGATGCGCCGCCAGAAGTGCACACCCCGCCGTTCCCCCGCACTGTGACGTGTGGCACGATGCGGGGCACCCCCACCGGCACAGCCCTCACAGGAGACGCCTCTCTCGTGCAGCACCCCGCCGTTCCGGAACTCGCTCACACCACCACCCGACCCATCCACTGGGTCGCCACCGCCACCGCCATCTCCGGCGTGATCGCCCTGTCCTCCATGCTGCACCCCGGCTCCGCGACGGCCGCCCAGCCCCGCACCGAAACCAAAGCGGCCCCGGCCACCACGGCACCCCCCGACCCGGCCAAGGCCGACTTCCCGCTCAACTGCGGCCCGACCAGACTCCTCGTCCAGAAGAAGGCCACCGGCGACCTCGACGGCGACGGCCGCCCCGAGACCGTCGTCCTCGTCCACTGCGACTCGAGCATGGGCACCCCGCCCGACGCCGTCTACGTCCTCACCCAGGCCGCCGGCACCCCCAGGCCCCGCGTGGTCGCCACCCTCGTCGACCCCAAGGACCGCCTCACCGTCACCGACTTCGCACTGAGAGACGCGGTGATCACCGCGACCCTCCTCGGCTACTCCTCGTCCGCCGTACCGAATTGCTGCCCCGACGTGAAGACCCCGGCCAAATGGCAGTGGAAGGGCGGCGCGTTCATCCGCTCCACGCCCTCCGGCGCACAGAACGTGTGACCCCGCACACCACACCGCCGGCACACGTTCGCATGACCGCCGGGAGGCGCATACGCGTCGAGACGGCAAACCCGGTGTGAGAAACCAGACACGGATGACGTGGAGTGGTCGTACGATCACTCCGCGTCGGGTCCGTAGACCTCAACCATGTCCGAAATCCGACGTACATGAATGCACTCGCCGGGACACTCCCGCGCCGAGTCGACGACATCCCTGAGAAGCGGCAGCAGAACGGGCGTTGTGGCCCCCCTGGCCTGCAGAAGCTCGTCGTCCGGACCCTTCACATAAGCCAGCCCGTCGATGTCCAGCTCGAAGACCTCCGGCGCATACTGGGCGCAGATTCCGTCCCCAGTACACAGATCCTGATCGATCCAGACCTCCAGCGCCTCGCCGTCGACTCCGGCCTCCTGCTGCACGGTCATCTCCCTGCCATTTCCTGCGCAGAGCCCGCCCGGGAATCGGGCCAGCTCTGACGGGTGTTGAACACTGCGACCCTACCTTCGGCCGCTTCCCAATCATGTTCGGTGGGTATTCCCCTGGCGTGAGGGAGAGCGCAAGGGTGAAGATCGGACACACCTCGACAGTCTTTGTGATCTAGGGGTTTCAATCGACACCCACCCAGGTAGGGTCTGGAAGCGTCCAGCTCCCCTTGGAGGAGGTGAGGACCGTGGCAGCCCACGACGACGACATGAACCGCGGCATCCGCCCGGGACGAGGGTCCGACGACCCGGCCGGGCAGATCGCCTACCTTGAGCAGGAGATCGCCGTCCTGCGACGCAAGCTCGCCGACTCTCCGCGACACACGAGGATTCTCGAAGAGCGGATCGTCGAGCTGCAGACCAACCTGGCCGGCGTGTCCGCACAGAACGAGCGGCTCGCCAACACGCTCCGTGAGGCCCGCGACCAGATCGTGGCCCTCAAGGAAGAGGTCGACCGGCTCGCACAGCCACCGGCCGGCTTCGGTGTCTTCCTGCAGGCGAACGAGGACGGCACGGCCGACATCTTCACCGGCGGCCGCAAGCTCCGCGTGAACGTCAGCCCCAGCGTGGAGCTCGACGAGCTCCGCCGCGGCCAGGAAGTGATGCTCAACGAGGCGCTCAACGTGGTCGAGGCCATGGAATTCGAGCGGGTCGGGGACATCGTCACCCTCAAGGAAATCCTCGAGGACGGCGAGCGCGCCCTGGTGCTCGGGCACACCGACGAGGAACGGGTGGTACGGCTCGCCGAGCCGCTGCTGGACGTCACCATCCGCCCCGGCGACGCCCTCCTGCTCGAACCCCGCTCCGGCTACGTCTACGAGGTCGTACCCAAGAGCGAAGTCGAGGAACTCGTCCTCGAAGAGGTACCCGACATCGGCTACGAACAGATCGGCGGCCTCGCCGGCCAGATCGAAGCCATCCGCGACGCGGTCGAGCTCCCGTACCTCTACCCCGACCTGTTCAAGGAGCACGAACTGAGGCCGCCCAAGGGCGTCCTGCTGTACGGCCCCCCCGGATGCGGAAAGACACTCATCGCCAAGGCCGTGGCCAACTCGCTGGCCAAAAAGGTCGCCGAAGTCACCGGCCAGGCCGCAGGCAAGAGCTTCTTCCTCAACATCAAGGGCCCCGAGCTCCTGAACAAATACGTCGGCGAGACCGAGCGGCAGATCCGCCTCGTCTTCCAGCGCGCCCGCGAGAAGGCCAGCGAGGGCACCCCCGTCATCGTCTTCTTCGACGAGATGGAATCCCTCTTCCGCACCCGCGGATCCGGCGTCAGCTCGGACGTGGAGAACACCATCGTCCCCCAGCTGCTCGCCGAGATCGACGGCGTGGAAGGCCTGCAGAACGTGGTGGTCATCGGCGCCTCCAACCGCGAGGACATGATCGACCCCGCGATCCTGCGGCCCGGCCGCCTCGATGTGAAAATCAAGATCGAACGTCCGGACGCCGAAGCGGCCAAGGACATCTTCGGGAAGTACCTCACCGAGAACCTCCCCCTGCACGCCGACGACGTCGGCGAGCACGGAGGAGACAAGTCGGCCACCGTCCAGGGCATGATCCAGACCGCCGTGGAACAGATGTACGCCGAATCCGAGGAGAACCGCTTCCTGGAGGTCACCTACGCCAACGGCGACAAGGAAGTCCTCTACTTCAAGGACTTCAACTCCGGCGCCATGATCGAAAACATTGTCGGCCGCGCCAAAAAGATGGCGATCAAGGACTTCCTCGAACACAACCAGAAAGGCCTCCGGGTCTCCCACCTCCTCCAGGCATGCGTGGACGAGTTCAAGGAGAACGAGGACCTGCCCAACACCACCAACCCGGACGACTGGGCCAGGATCTCCGGAAAGAAGGGCGAACGGATCGTCTACATCCGTACCCTCATCACCGGAAAGCAGGGCGCAGACACCGGACGCTCCATCGACACGGTGGCAAACACCGGTCAGTACCTGTAAAGGCAGGGCGGCTGCGGGTGCCCCCACCGGGTACCCGCAGCCGACGCTTTTCAGGCCACGGCCGGAGCAAGGCAATGACGCAAATGATCTCCCCACCAGCGCAAAGGCGTTCTAGGCTCTTTCGTACCGCCGCGTCGCGCCGTGCGGGGACGGGACCGCACGCGCACCGGAGCACCAGCGGTACTTGAGCGCCGCCCCCGACCGAGGGCGCCGCCGGGCAAGGAGGGCCGCATGACCGTACGGCGAGTAATGGGCATCGAGACGGAGTACGGCATCTCCGTCCCCGGCCACCCCAACGCCAATGCCATGCTCACCTCATCCCAGATCGTCAACGCCTACGCGGCGGCGATGCACCGGGCCCGCCGGGCCCGCTGGGACTTCGAGGAGGAGAACCCGCTGCGGGACGCGCGAGGATTCGACCTCGCCCGCGAGGCCGCCGACGCCAGCCAGCTCACCGACGAGGACATCGGCCTCGCCAACGTGATCCTCACCAACGGCGCACGGCTCTACGTCGACCACGCACACCCCGAATACAGCGCCCCCGAGGTCACCAACCCCCGCGACGCCGTCCTCTGGGACAAAGCCGGCGAGCGGATCATGGCAGAAGCCGCGGAACGCGCCGCCCAGCTCCCCGGCGCCCAGCCGATCCACCTCTACAAGAACAACACCGACAACAAGGGCGCCTCCTACGGCACGCACGAGAACTACCTGATGAAGCGGGAAACCCCCTTCTCGGACATCGTGCGCCACCTCACACCGTTCTTCGTCTCCCGCCAGGTCTTCGCCGGAGCAGGCCGCGTCGGCATCGGCCAGGACGGCCACGAACACGGCTTCCAGCTCAGCCAGCGCGCCGACTACTTCGAAGTCGAGGTGGGCCTCGAGACCACCCTCAAACGCCCCATCATCAACACCCGCGACGAGCCCCACGCGGACGCCGAGAAATACCGGCGCCTGCACGTGATCATCGGCGACGCCAACCTGTCGGAGATCTCGACCTACCTGAAACTGGGCACCACGGCTCTCGTCCTGTCGATGATCGAGGACGGCTTCATCGCCGTCGACCTGGCCGTCGACCAGCCCGTACGCACCCTCCACCAGGTCTCCCACGACCCGACCCTCAAGCGCCTCGTCACGCTCCGCAGCGGCCGGACACTCACCGCCGTCCAGCTCCAGATGGAGTACTACGAGCTGTCACGCAAATACGTGGAGGAGCGCTTCGGCGCGGACGCCGACGAACAGACCAAGGACGTCCTGTCCCGCTGGGAAGACACGCTGAACCGCCTCGAACGCGACCCCATGAGCCTGGCCGGCGAACTCGACTGGGTCGCCAAACGAGAGCTCATGGAAGGCTACCGGCGCCGCGACAGCCTCGACTGGGACGCCGCCCGGCTCCACCTCGTCGACCTCCAGTACGCCGACGTACGCGCCGAGAAGGGCCTCTACAACCGCCTGGTGGCCCGCGGCAGGATGAAGCGGCTGCTGACTGAGGACGACGTCGACAGGGCCCGTACGAAGCCACCGGAGGACACGCGCGCCTACTTCCGCGGCCGCTGCCTGGAACAGTACGCCGACGACGTCGCGGCGGCGTCCTGGGACTCCGTGATCTTCGACCTCCCTGGCCGTGACTCCCTGCAACGCGTCCCAACCCTGGAACCGCTTCGCGGAACGCGTAATCACGTCAAGGAGCTCCTGGACCGCTGCCGCACGGCGGAAGACCTGGTCAGGGTCCTGTCGGGCGGCTGAGCGGGCACCCGGGCGGGCCCGGCCGCGCAGGGTGGAAAACCCGGCGTCCGGGAATCATCGAGGTGGCCCTCGTACGTTGGAGTAACTGCGGGGCCATTGTCGGACCCGGCTAGTAGGGTCTGATCACCACCGATCGGCAGGAAAGCCGACCTGTCGACCATGTCGGGCGAACTGAGCGGGGTGAGGGTTATGGCGACCAAGGACACCGGCGGCGGACAGCAGAAGGCGACGCGCTCCACGGAGGAGGTCGAGGAGCAGGCGCAGGAGGCACAGGCTTCGGAGGACCTCAAGGAGCGGCACGAGAAGCTGAGCGATGACGTGGACTCGGTGCTGGACGAAATCGATGATGTGCTCGAGGAGAACGCAGAGGATTTCGTGAGGTCCTTTGTTCAGAAGGGTGGGCAGTAGGCCGCCTTTTCCTTCGAATCGAAGGTGGATGGGGTTCAGAGGTGGCAGACGAGTCGGAGGTGAAACGCTGCGCGCGGTGCGGCGAGGTCAAGCCGCGCGCAGCCTTCGCGGTCAAGCGAACCAATCTCGACGGCTTGCAGCACCGTTGCCGCGAGTGCGCGGCTGGGTCCGACCGGAAGCGCCAGCAGGCCATGGGCAGAACGGTTCCGCCACGAGGGGCTGTTCCGGAAGGTCACAAGTACTGTCAGGGCTGCGGAGAGATCAAGTCGCGCTCTGACTGGCACCGAGGGAAAGCCTCGCGGTGCAAGGCATGCCGCGCCGTCGACAACCGTGCGCACCACCTGAGGCGCCAGTACGGCATCACCGAAGCCGAGCGCGACGAGTCGATCGCCTCTCAAGGGGGCGTCTGTTGCATATGTCTATCCGCTCCTGCAACGCATGTGGATCACTGCCACAAGACGGGTAGGGTCCGTGGCGTACTGTGCTTCAACTGCAATTCCGGCCTCGGCCTGTTGAGGGACGACCCCGAAGCTGCGTACCGAGCTGCCGACTACTTGGAAGGAAACGCGTGGAAGCCAACCCTCGTAGCACCGGGCGTCTACCGGCTGCCTTCCTGACGCCCGGCTCGTCGTCCTTCATGGACTTCCTGTCCGAGCACCAGCCCGAGCTCCTGCCCGGCAACCGGCAGCTGCCCCCGACCAAGGGCGTGATCGAGGCCCCGCACGGCACCACGATCGTGGCCACGACGTTTCCGGGGGGCGTCGTGCTCGCCGGTGACCGTCGGGCGACCATGGGCAATGTGATCGCGCAGCGGGACATCGAGAAGGTGTTCCCGGCGGACGAGTACTCGGCGGTGGGTATCGCCGGTACCGCCGGTCTCGCCGTGGAGATGGTGAAGCTGTTCCAGCTGGAGCTGGAGCACTTCGAGAAGGTCGAGGGTGCGCAGCTCTCCCTGGAGGGCAAGGCGAACCGTCTGTCGACCATGATCCGTTCGAACCTCGGCATGGCCATGCAGGGCCTGGCTGTGGTCCCGCTCTTCGCCGGTTACGACGTGGACCGCGAGAAGGGCCGCATCTTCTCCTATGACGTGACGGGTGGCCGCTCGGAGGAGCACGGCTTTGCGGCCACGGGCTCCGGCTCGATCTTCGCGCGCGGTGCCATGAAGAAGCTTTTCCGTGAGGATCTGACCGAGGAGCAGGCCACGACCCTGGTGGTCCAGGCTCTGTACGACGCGGCTGACGACGACTCGGCGACCGGTGGTCCCGATGTCGCCCGCCGGATCTATCCGATCGTCACCGTGATCACCGAGGACGGTTTTCGCCGGCTGACCGACGACGAGTCCTCCGAGATCGCCCGTTCGATTCTGGAGCGGCGCCTGGAGCAGCCCGACGGTCCGCGGGCGGCGCTGCTCTGAGGGCGGCGGACCTGTTGTCGAGGTGATCTTGTGACTATGACAGAAAGGGACGGATAACCGGTGTCGACGCCGTTCTATGTCTCCCCCCAGCAGGCCATGGCCGACCGGGCGGAGTATGCCCGTAAGGGCATCGCGCGCGGTCGCAGCCTGGTCGTGATGCAGTATGCCGATGGCATCGTGTTCGTCGGTGAGAACCCGTCCCGTGCGCTGCACAAGTTCAGTGAGATCTATGACCGGATCGGGTTTGCGGCCGCCGGTAAGTACAACGAGTACGAGAATCTGCGGATCGGTGGTGTCCGCTACGCCGATCTGCGTGGTTACACCTATGACCGTGATGATGTGACTGCTCGCGGTCTGGCGAATGTGTACGCGCAGACGCTGGGCACGATTTTCTCGAGTGCGGCGGAGAAGCCGTACGAGGTGGAGCTGGTGGTCGCCGAGGTGGGGGAGACCCCGGAGGGTGACCAGATCTACCGTCTGCCGCATGACGGGTCGATCGTGGATGAGCACGGTTCGGTTGCGGTCGGTGGCAATGCGGAGCAGATCAGCAGTTTCCTGGATCAGCGTCACCAGGACGGGATGAGTCTGGCGGAGGCGCTGAAGCTGGCGGTGCAGGCCTTGTCGCGTGACACGAACGGCAGTGAGCGGGAGATTCCCGCGGAGCGCCTGGAGGTCGCGGTGCTGGACCGTACGCGTCCGCAGCAGCGCAAGTTCAAGCGGATCGTCGGCCGTCAGCTGTCTCGTCTGCTGGAGGCTGATGGTGCGGCCTCTGCCGCGGAGACGGAGGACGAGACTGCGGAGGACGAGGAGTGATCGTTCGTATCGCTCGGTGAGGTGTGTGTCGCCTCAGCCCGCTTTGCCGCGCGCCCCGGCCGTTCTCGGTCGGGGCGCGCGGCGTTGCTTCAGGGGCGTGGCGGGGCCGTGGAGCCGCGTACGACCAGTTCCACCGGGATGTCCCCCTCTTCGGGTGTACGGCCCTCCAGGACGGCGAGGAGGGCCTGCATGCCGCGTTCTCCGAACAGTTCGGCGTCGAGGCGGACGGTGGTGAGTTCGGGGTCGATGGCGGTGGCGAGGGCGAGGTCGTCGAGGCCGGTGACGGAGAGGTCGTCGGGGATGCGCAGGCCGAGGCGTCGGGCTGCTTTGTAGGCGCCGGCGGCGAGTTTGTCGTCGTCGCAGACGAGGGCGGTGGGGCGGGGGCCGGGGGCGGCGAGGGCGGCTTCGGCGGCGGCGAGGGCGCCTTCGATGGAGATGGGGGCGTGTGTGGTGCGGATGCTGGTGCCGGGCACCTGGGCCACGTGCGCGGCCAGCTCACGGGCCCGGGTGTCGAATGTCCACGAGGGGACGTCTGCCGCGAGGTGCAGGAATCGGCGGTGGCCGAGTGCGAGCAGGTGTTGTGCGACTTGTCGTACGCCGTCGGTGATGTCGAGGTTGACGGTTGCGGCGCCCATGCTGCCGTTCGGGTCGCTGTCGAGCATGACGAGGGGGAGTTGGTCGCCGCGGATCGCGGTGAGTGCGTCTGCGGCCATGGAGGAGGCGAGGACGCCGTCCAGTGCGGCTTGTGCGGAGTGGAAGGGGTCTTTGGCGGGGCCGACGCCTTCGGGTGAGGGGTACAGGACGACGCCGAAGCCGTGTTCGGCGGCGACTCGGGCGGCGCCGGTGTAGACGCCGGCGAAGAATTCGGTGGTGAGTGCCGGTACGACGAGCAGGACGGTTCGTGTGCGGCCGAGGCGTAGGTTGCGGGCGGCGAGGTTGGGTCGGTAGCCGAGTTCGCGTGCGGCTTCGCGGACGCGTTGGGCGGTGGGTTCGGAGACGCGTCCGCGCCATTTGTCGCCGAGGACGAGGGATACGGCGGCCTGGGAGACCCCGGCGGCCTGGGCGACGTCGCGGCTGGTGGGTCGCGTGGTACCTCGTGCCACCGTCTGCCTGCTCTTTCGTCTGGACTCGTGGTCAGCGCTCATGGTACGTATGACAGGCGACGTTATACGTAAAACTTGTTATGAACGAAGGGCTTGGGCATGGCCGCGGGGTACCTGGAGATCCTCAGGGCGAGGCACGCCACGCGCCTGCTCGCCGGGACGCTGGTGGGCCGGCTGCCGAACGCCACGGCCGCGATCGCCGTCGTGCTGTTCGTGCGGGCCGAGGGTGGCACCTACAGCCTCGCGGGGGCTCTTGCCGCGGTATACGGGGTGGCGAACGCCGTGGGGCAGCCGCTGCTGGGCCGGCTGGTGGACCTGCACGGTCAGCCGCGCGTCCAGTTGCCGGCCGCGCTGGTCTCCGCCCTGGCCATGACCGTGTTCGCCCTGACGGGCGTGGATCCGCTTCCGGCGGCCTACGCGGCCATGGTGGTCGCCGGGCTCTTCACGCCGCCTCTGGAGGGCGGTCTGCGGGCCTTGTGGCCCGGGGTGCTGTGCCGGGAGGAGCAGGTCCACACGGCGTACGCGCTGGACGCGGTGGCCCAGGAGGTGATGTTCACCGTGGGCCCGCTGCTGGTGACCGTGTGCGTGTCCCTGTGGTCCGCGGGGGCGGCGCTGGTCGTGCTGAACGTCGTCGGGGTGCTGGGCGCGCTGTCCGTGGTGGTCTCGCCGCCGTCGCGCGCGTGGCGTTCGGCGCCGCGGGAGGCGCACTGGCTGGGTGCGCTGCGCTCGCGGGGGCTGCTGGTGCTGCTCGGCGCGTTCCTGTTCGTGGGGATCGCGCTGGGCTCGATCACGGTGGCGGCGGTGCCGTATGCGGACGGGCACGGCGGGGATGCGGTGTACGGCTGGCTGATGGCGGCTTTGGGGATGGGTGCCCTGGTGGGCGGAATCGTGTACGGGGCGCGGCAGTGGTCCGGCGTGCCGGAGCGGCGACTGCGGGTGCTCGTGGGGCTTCTGGCGGTGTGTTATCTGCCGTTGATGCTGATGCCGGGTGCGGTCGCGATGGTGTTGCTCACGGTGCTGTCCGGGGTCTTCCTTGCGCCCTGCATCGCGTGTGCGTTCATCATCGTCGACCGGCATGCGCCGAGCGGTACCGTCACCGAGGCGTTCTCGTGGCTTGTGACGACGTTCACGGTGGGTGCGTCGGTCGGTACGGGCCTGGCGGGCCCGGTCGTGGAGGCGGGCGGGGCGCTGTGGGGCTTTGCGGTTCCGGGGGCCGCGGGGGCCGTGTCCTTGCTGGTGTTGCTGGCCACGGGGAGGGTCCTCGCAGCTCCCGCGGGGGGTGCGGTGGTTGCGTCTTCATCGGAAAATGATCCAAACCGTGCTGTCGAACCCCGTTTCAGCTCGGGTGATCGGGCGTAATGTTCAGTCATGGACCGCCGCATTTTCGGGCTGGAGAACGAGTACGGCGTCACGTGCACGTTCAGGGGACAGCGCCGCCTGTCGCCTGACGAGGTGGCGCGGTACCTCTTCCGCCGTGTCGTGTCATGGGGCCGCAGCAGCAATGTCTTTCTGCGGAACGGTGCCCGCCTCTATCTCGATGTGGGCTCACATCCGGAATATGCGACACCCGAATGTGACAACGTGACGGAACTCGTCACCCACGACAAGGCCGGCGAGCGCATTCTGGAAGGGCTCCTGGTCGACGCCGAACGCCGCCTGCACGAGGAGGGAATCGCGGGCGACGTCTACCTCTTCAAGAACAACACCGACTCGGCGGGCAACTCGTATGGCTGTCACGAGAACTATCTGGTGGCGCGCCACGGCGAGTTCTCGCGGCTCGCGGACATCCTGATTCCGTTCCTGGTCACGCGGCAGCTGCTGTGCGGTGCCGGCAAGGTGCTGCAGACGCCGCGCGGTGCGGTGTACTGCGTGAGCCAGCGGGCCGAGCACATCTGGGAGGGCGTCAGCTCGGCGACGACCCGTTCCCGGCCGATCATCAACACGCGTGACGAGCCGCACGCGGACGCCGAGCGGTACCGTCGCCTGCATGTCATCGTGGGCGACTCGAACATGTCCGAGACGACAATGCTGCTGAAGGTCGGCGCCACGGACCTGGTGCTGCGCATGATCGAGGCGGGCACGGTGATGCGTGACCTGACCCTGGAGAACCCGATCCGGGCGATCCGTGAGGTCAGCCACGACATCACGGGCCGGCGCAAGGTGCGCCTGGCGAGCGGCCGTGAGGCGTCCGCCCTGGAGGTGCAGCGCGAGTACTACGAGAAGGCCGTGGACTTCTGCGAGCGCCGCGGTATCCGTACCGGCACCGTCGAGCAGGTCCTGGAGCTGTGGGGCCGCACACTGGACGCGATCGAGGCGGAGGACCTCGACCGGATCGGCACCGAAATCGACTGGGTGATGAAGTACAAGCTCATCGAGCGGTACCGGGCCAAGCACAACATGACGATGTCGCATCCGCGGGTCGCGCAGATAGACCTCGCTTACCACGACATCCACCGCCGTCGTGGCCTGTACTACCTGCTGGAGAAGAAGGGCCAAGCCACCCGGATCTGCAACGACTTGAAGATCTTCGAGGGCAAGTCGGTTCCGCCGCAGACCACTCGGGCCCGGCTGCGTGGCGACTTCATCCGGCGGGCCCAGGAACAGCGTCGTGATTTCACGGTTGACTGGGTGCATCTGAAGCTCAACGATCAGGCGCAGCGCACGGTGTTGTGCAAGGACCCGTTCCGTTCGGTGGACGACCGGGTGGAGAAGCTGATCGCCGGAATGTGAGGCACGCGTTTCACGCATATCGCCGGAACGCAACGCGGGCGCCGTACGTTTGCCGTACGGCGCCCGTCTCACGTCGTAGAGTTGCGCGCACGCCATCACTCAAGATCGACCGATACGAGGCCCCATCGTGCGCCGACGCTCACTCCTTCTTGCCGCTGTGCCCGCCGGACTGGTCACGCTCTCCGGATGCGGTGACGAAAAATCCAGCAAGGGCAAGGCCAGCGCAAGCTCGTCCCCATCGGCCGCGGCCTCGCCGTCGGCGTCCCTGCCGCCGCCGCCGAAGATCGTCGAGGGTCCGCTGCCGGCGATCACCGCCGGCACCAAGTTCGACGAGAAGCCGACCGTGGCCAAGGGTCCCGGTTCCGCGTCGAAGGACCTGGCGGTCAAGACGGTGATCGCGGGCAGTGGGCAGACGGTCGCGGAGAACGACTACATCCAGGCGAACTACCTGGGCCAGATCTGGGACACGGCGAAGGTCTTCGACAACTCCTACGACCGTAAGATCCCGCTGGTCATCCAGCTCGCCCAGGGCAGCATCATCGACGGCTGGCGGTATGCCCTGCAGGGCAAGAAGGCCGGCAGCCGGGTGCTGATGGCCGTGCCTCCGACCTGGGGCTATGGCTCGCAGGGCAATCCGCAGGCGGGTATCAAGGGCACGGACACGCTGGTCTTCGTGGTCGACATCGAGAACACGTTCAACGGGAAGAGCTCCGCCAAGGGCAAGACGGTCGCCCAGAACGACGCGGACCTGCCGAAGGTGGGCACCAACACCGACGGCAAGGCCCCGTCGATCGAGGTGCCGAAGGTGAAGGCGCCGACGGGTCTGGTCGCGAAGTATGTGATCGAGGGTGACGGCGAGCCGGTCGCGGCGAACAACAGTGTCCTGGTGCAGTACAAGGGTGTGCTGTGGGACACCGGCAAGGAGTTCGACTCCACGTACAGCCGTGGGTCGCTCACCTCGTTCTCGCTGCAGCAGGTCGTCAAGGGCTGGGCCCAGGGACTGACCGGCAAGAAGGTGGGCAGCCGGGTGCTGATCGTCATCCCGCCGAAGCTCGGATACGGCGACAACCCGCCCGCCGGAAGCGGCATCAAAAAGGACTCCACGCTGGTCTTCACCGTCGACATCCTGGCGAAGATGTAAGCCCTGCCGGGATGTGAGAGTGTCGGAGTTGCCGTAGTGGCCTCAACAGCAACTAGCAGGAGCTTTTGACGTGAGCATCGAGAAGCCCGAGATCGACTTCCCGGGCGGCGAGCCCCCGGCCGACCTCGAGATCAAGGACATCTGGGAGGGCGACGGCCCGGTGGCCAAGGCGGGCGACACCGTCTCCGTCCACTATGTGGGCGTGGCCTTCTCCACCGGTGAGGAGTTCGACGCGTCCTGGAACCGCGGTACGCCGCTTCAGTTCCAGCTGGGTGTCGGCCAGGTCATCAAGGGCTGGGACCAGGGAGTGCAGGGCATGAAGGTCGGCGGCCGCCGCCAGCTGACCATCCCCGCGCACCTCGCGTACGGCGACCGTGGCGCCGGTGGCGGCCGCATCGCCCCCGGCGAGACGCTGATCTTCGTCTGCGACCTGGTCGCGGTCTGATCCAAGGCCTGGTCGGCAGTCCGGTCACGGACGCCGGATCAGTCCGGTCCCCGTACGACGGCGGTACGGGATCCGATCGGAATCGATCGGCTGGGGCCCATGCCCGTGCGGGCGTGGGCCCTCGGCTTTTGCCACGACACAGGTGAGCGGTACGGTCATCGGTCGTAAGCACCATAGGGAGGCGAAGGGCGTCGATGGCCATTGCCAAGGCCGAGCGGCTGATGAACCTGGCGCTGTGTCTGCTCGGGACTCGGCGGCCGCTCAGCAAGCGCGAGCTGCGGGAGTCCATCGAGGCTTACGTCGAGGCCTTTGGGCCGGGAAGAGGCGTGGCCCTGGGGCCGGACAAGGGCGCAGCCGGGTCCGACGACTCCTTCAATCGCATGTTCGAGCGTGACAAGGACGACCTGCGCGAGCTGGGTCTGGTCATCGAGACCGTGGAGAACCTGGACGGCGAGGTCGGCTATCTCGCCCGCCGTGACAGCAACCGCCTTCCGCCCATCACCCTCGACGCCGAGGAGGCCGCCGCTCTCGGTCTTGCCGCGAAGGTGTGGCAGCAGGCGCGTCTGGCCGGTGCCGCGAGCGGTGCCCTGCAGAAGCTGCGTGCCGCCGGACTGCCCGAGGATGTGGACCCGTACGAGGCCCATGGCGCCCTGGAGCCGCGCATCCCCGTGCACGAGGCCGCGTTCGAGCCGCTGATGCTGGCCTGCCGTGACCGCCGTCCCGTCGTCTTCGACTACCGCAAGGCCACCGCCGCCCGTCCCGAGCCGCGCCATGTCGAGCCCTGGGCGCTGGAGTGCTGGCGCGGCCACTGGTACCTGGCCGGCTGGGACCGTGACCGGGGTGCGGAGCGTGTCTTCCGGCTCTCCCGGATCACGGGCAAGGTGCGGTCCCGCAGTGGCCGTTTCACCGCCGAGGTGCCCGACGTGGTCACGGTCCGCGAGACCGTTGCAAGCTGGGCGGGGGAGACCGCCGACCGCTCGGCCCGGATCCGGCTGCGCAAGGGCGCGGGGTACCCCCTTCGAGCGAAGGCCACTGCGGTACGGGAACTCGGTGACGGCTGGGACGAGTTGGAGATTCCGTACGGGCACGGCCTCGATGCGTGGCTGGTCGAGTTCGGGCCGGACGTGGTGGTGTTGGAGCCCGCCGAGCTGCAGGCCGACGTGGTGGACCGACTGCGCGCCGTGGCCAAGGGCTGAGGGGGGAGACGTAGGACAGTGGCAGGCAAACCGGCCAGGCCCGCGAACGCCATCGACCAGACCCGGCGGATGCTCTCCCTGGTGACCTATCTGCGGGAGCGCCCCGGTGCGCGCGTCGAGGACGTCGCCCGGGCCTTCGGGATCAGCGAGGACGAGCTGGTCTCGGACCTCGACGTGCTGCCCATGTGCGGCACCAGCTTCCGCGGTGGCGATCTGCTCGACATCGACACCGACGGCGAGCGCATCTGGTGGCACAATCCGGCCGCCCTCGGGGCGGACGCGGCCGAGCCCCTGCGCCTGGCTGCCGACGAGGCGACCGCGCTGCTGGTGGCCGCGCGGGCCGTCGCCACCCTGCCGGGTCTGCGCGAGAGCGACCGGCAGGCGCTGCTGCGGGCCACCGCCAAGGTGGAGACCGCCGCCGGCGAGGCAGCGGGCGCCAGCTCCCGCCTCTCGGTGACCTTCGAGTCGGAGGGCGGCGTCTTCGCGGACGTCGACCGGGCCATCTCCGAGCGCCGCCGCCTGTGGATCCGCTACTACTCGCCGGCCCGTGACGAGGTCACCGAACGCGAGATCGACCCGATCCGTCTGGTCAGCGTCGGCCACACCTATGTGGAGGCGTGGTGCCGCCGCTCCGAGGCGCGCCGCACCTTCCGGCTCGACCGGGTCGCCGAGATCAGGATTCTGGACGAGCCGTCGGCGCCGCCGGAGGTCGAGCTGCGCGACCTGTCCGAGGGACTCGTCCAGCCCGCCGCCGAGGACCCCGAGGTGGTCGTCGAGGTCGGCCCGGCCGGTCGCTGGGTCGCCGAGTACTACCCGCACGACAGCGCGGATGAGCTGCCGGACGGCGGGCTGCGTATCACCTTGCGGACCCCGGACCCGGCGTCGCTGCGACGGCTGGCGCTGCGCCTCGGGCGCGACGGCCGGATCGTGTCGCCGCAGGACCTCGCGGACAGCGCCCGCCGGGCGGCCCGAGAGGCGCTGGAGGCGTACGACACACCGTCGGCCGTGGTGAACGGGGTGGCCAACGGGCGGGATCAGGGGCAGTACGACAGGGCGGAGTGAGCCGCGGGCGCGCGCCGGTGCGGCGGGGGCGAGTGTGCGGCCCCGGAAGGGCTGAGCCCGATGGCCCGCGTGCGGTCGGCTGTGGCGCCCGAAGGTGAACGATCAGAACAACAGGAGGAGCGAGGGCTGTGAGCGAGTCTCCGGTGTCCGGTGCGAGGGAAATGACGGTGGCGGCCGCCTTCGCCGGGATGAAGAGAGCGGTCCCTGTGGTGTTCAAGGCGGGTTGCCCGGACTGCCGGGGCCGCTTCGAGCTCGCCGCGAGCGCGCTGCGCCTGGCCATCGGTGCCACCAGCCGGACGACGTTCTACTCCTTCACCTGCCCCGAGTGCGGCGCCGCGGTGCGCAAGCCCGCCGGGGAGCGCATCGTCGAGTTGCTCACCGGCGGCGGGGTCAGAACCCTGCGGTTGCACTGATCGGCGGACGCGGGACTGTGACCGAGTGGAGGTGCGAGACCACCACCGGTGAGCCGTCGCAGCTTCGCGGTAGAAGCTGAGGGCAGCCTGTCCCGGAATACGCCGGGGAGTGTGGGAGGCAGCACTGACAACGCCAGGAGTCGGGATACCGGGGCGGGCCCGTTTTCGGCAGCGGGCCGCAAGCGGGACGGAGGCCGCAGAGTAGGTCGGCAGCAATTATTGCGGCTGGCTCAACCGGTCCAGGATGAACAACTGGTATTCGGTGACCGCACCACAGTTGCGAGCCGTCATCTGAAGACCCCGCATTCCGCGATCAACGGAGTCAAAAAGTCTTCGACTCGTCCACTCTGAATTCCATCGCCGGCATCACACGGGCGATGGCGACCGGAGAAAGCGGAACCGGTGAAGGCTCCCGGCCTGGTTGAGCCGTGCTGCCTGGACACAGGCACGTCCGGCCTCTGAGGGCGCCGGGGCACGTCGCCGTGCCCGGCTGCCCGACCAGTGGTGCGGTATCGCCACCCGCTACGAAAAGACCGCCGCCATCTACCTGGCCGGACTCGACGGCGCGGATACTTCCTCTGGTCCGCCCGCTGATCCGGACGACACTGACTGGCCCGGCGGGCATTACACCATTCGGGAGGTCAGCAGTGGTGAACGGAATCGGCCGACATGGTGGCCGCGCTCACCGGCGTGACGGCCGCTATACCGAGAATTGCCACGGAACTGGCAATGATGACCCTGAAACTCTGCTTGAGAGTCACATTTCCAGGTCGAGCCGATATTGATTGGAGACCAACGCCGACTGTCAAGATCGATTTTCAGGCGTGACGCAGGCGCGATGGCCGGACGGTGATCCAGGTCCGCCCGCTGATCCATACGAAGCTGCCCAGGACCGTCTAGGCTCGACGTCATGTTCTGGCCGATGTTTGCGGTAGCTGTGGGTTTCCTGGGACTTGCCGTCCTCGGTGTGCTGGCGGTCCGGGTCTTCCTGGAGGCGCAGCGCCTCGGCAGGCAGGTCGCGGACTCGGCGCGCCGTATCAACAAGGCGGCCGAGGACCTGGAGCGGGCGACCGTGAGCGCCGCCCGGGCGGTCGACTCGCTGTGAGCCGTACCGGGAACTCCTGGGAACTCCCGAACGTACTGATCCAAGGGGTACTTCGCCCTGTCACCCTGCCCTTGCAGCCAGGTACGCTGCTGGTCGCGGCCCGGAGAACGGGGGCGCGGCCCGGATAGCTGGAGTACGCACAGAGATGGTTCCGAGTTCATCCCCGGGCGATACGATCGCTGGAAGCACGATGGTCAGACACCTGTCCGAACGGTCGGACAGGCCCCGCCGCCCCGCCTCAGTGAGAAGGTGAAGACTTATGTTCCGCAACGCACTTGAGCCGTGGCACCTGGTGCTCCTGGTTCTGGTGATTGTCCTCGTGTTCGGCTCGAAGAAGCTTCCGGACATGGCACGGTCCCTCGGCAAGTCCGCTCGCATCCTGAAGAGCGAGGCCAAGGCGATGAAGGACGAGGGCAAGACCTCGACCCCGGCCGCCCAGCCGAGCGAAGAGCAGTCCACGGCTCAGCGCACGATCCAGGCCGCTCCCGGCGACGTGGCCAGCTCCCGGCCGGTCAACGAGCCGACGGACACGACCACCCAGCGCTGACGCGAGGACCGGACGTCTCCGGTCCGCTGCACGAGATGAGGATGTGGGTTGCTCAAGCCTGCCCGCAACAAGGAGAGGGATCCCGAGGGGCGCATGCCGCTCGCGGATCACCTGCGTGAGCTGCGCAACCGGCTCGCGAAGGGTGTGCTGGCGATCGTCGTCGTCACGATCGTGGCTGCCTTCTTCTACCAGCACATCATCAACTTCATCACCAAGCCGCTGCTGGACTCGGTCGGCTGCGCTCAGTCCTTCGGGCAGATGGCGAAGACGAAGGAAGACGTCCACTGTGCGCACATCACGGTCAGCGGCCTGCTGACGCCCTTCACACTGGCGCTGAAGGCCTCGCTGACCGCCGGTGTCGTGCTGTCGGCACCGGTCTGGCTCTACCAGCTGTGGGCGTTCGTCGCGCCCGGCCTGCACCGCCATGAGAGGAAGTACGCCTACGCCTTCGTCGGCTTCGGCTTCCCCCTCTTCCTCGGCGGCGGCTATCTCGCCTACCACGTGCTGCCCACCACGGCGAAGGTGATGATCGGCCTGACGCCGAAGGGCGCGGAAAACCTGCTCCCGCTGGACAAGCTGCTCGACCTGGTCACACGCATGGTGGTGGTCTTCGGCCTCGCCTTCGAGATGCCGCTGCTGCTCGTCATGCTCAACCTCACCGGCATCCTGTCCGGCCGGCGCATGCTCGGCTGGTGGCGCGGCATGGTCGTCGGCATCGCCGCCTTCGCGGCCGTGGCCACGCCCGGCGCCGACCCGATCTCGATGCTGGCGCTGGCAGCGCCGATCTGGGTGCTGTTCTTCATCGCCGTGGCCTTCTCGCTGTTCAACGACCGCCGCCGGGCCCGACGGGAGGGTCAGGGCCTCTCGGACGACGAAGCCTCCGAGCTGGACCTCACCCCGGAGGATGTCGGCGAGGTGGAGGCCGTGACCGCGAGCAGCGCCCCCGAGCTGCCGGGCACTGACCGGATCAACGGGTACGACGACGTGACCTGAGCCGACCGGACCGCTCACCGAGCTGCCATGCGATGCCCCCGTCCCCCGTGGACCGGGGCATCCGCCGTTGTGGCGCGCCCCGGCATCCGTAGCTGTACCACCCGCGATCCGGATAATGATCGTCCTGTTGTCAGTGGCTGCCGGTACGCTCGAAAGCACGATGACAGAGGACCTCTCACCGGCCGAGCGGTACGCGGCAGCCCGCAAGCGCGCTGCCGAGCAGGCCACCGCGCTCGCCTCCTTCCGCGAGATGTACGACTTCGGCCTCGACCCCTTCCAGATCGAGGCCTGCCAGGCACTCGAGGCGGGGAAGGGCGTGCTGGTGGCCGCGCCCACCGGCTCCGGCAAGACGATCGTCGGCGAGTTCGCCGTCCATCTCGCCCTCGAGCAGGGCAAGAAGTGCTTCTACACGACGCCCATCAAGGCGCTGTCGAACCAGAAGTACTCCGACCTGTGCCGCCGTTACGGAGCGGCGAAGGTCGGCCTCCTCACCGGCGACAACAGCGTCAACTCCGACGCCCCGGTGGTCGTGATGACCACGGAGGTCCTGCGGAACATGCTGTACGCGGGCTCACAGACCCTCCTCGGCCTCGGCTATGTGGTCATGGACGAGGTGCACTACCTCTCCGACCGCTTCCGCGGCGCTGTCTGGGAGGAAGTGATCATCCATCTGCCCGAGTCGGTGACGCTGGTGTCACTGTCGGCGACGGTGTCGAACGCGGAGGAGTTCGGGGACTGGCTCGACACCGTCCGCGGAGACACGGAGGTGATCGTCTCCGAACACCGGCCCGTGCCGCTGTTCCAGCACGTGCTGGCCGGCCGCCGGATGTACGACCTGTTCGAGGAGGGTGAGGGCCAGAAGAAGGCCGTCAATCCCGATCTGACGAGGCTGGCCCGCATGGAGGCGAGCCGGCCCTCCTACCAGGACCGCAGGCGCGGCCGCGCGATGCGCGAGGCCGACCGCGAGCGCGAGCGCAGACAGCGCTCCCGCGTGTGGACGCCGGGCCGGCCCGAGGTCATCGAGCGACTCGACGCCGAGGGCCTGCTGCCCGCGATCACGTTCATCTTCAGCCGCGCCGCCTGCGAGGCCGCCGTCCAGCAGTGCCTGTACGCAGGGCTGCGGCTCAACGACGAGGAGGCGCGGGAACTGGTGCGCGCCCTCGTCGAGGAACGCACGGCCTCCATCCCGCCCGAGGACCTGCATGTCCTCGGCTATTACGAGTGGCTGGAGGGCCTGGAGCGCGGTATAGCCGCCCACCACGCGGGCATGCTGCCGACGTTCAAGGAGGTCGTCGAGGAACTCTTCGTCCGCGGCCTGGTCAAGGCAGTGTTCGCGACCGAGACTCTCGCGCTCGGCATCAACATGCCCGCGCGCTCGGTGGTGCTGGAGAAGCTCGTCAAGTGGAACGGCGAGCAGCACGCCGACATCACTCCCGGCGAGTACACCCAGCTGACCGGCCGCGCCGGCCGGCGCGGCATCGACATCGAGGGCCACGCGGTCGTGCTGTGGCAGCGCGGCATGAGCCCCGAGCACCTCGCGGGCCTGGCAGGCACACGCACGTATCCGCTGCGCTCCAGCTTCAAGCCGTCGTACAACATGGCGGTGAACCTGGTCGAGCAGTTCGGCCGGCACCGCTCCCGTGAACTCCTGGAGACCTCCTTCGCGCAGTTCCAGGCCGACAAGTCGGTTGTCGGGATCTCCCGTCAGGTGCAGCGCAACGAGGAGGGCCTGGAGGGCTACAAGGAGTCCATGACCTGCCACCTCGGTGACTTCGAGGAGTACGCGCGGCTTCGCCGCGAACTGAAGGACCGCGAGACGGAACTGGCCCGGCAGGGCGCGGTGCAGCGCCGCGCCGAGGCCGCAGTCGCCCTGGAGAAGCTCAAGCCCGGTGACGTCATCCACGTCCCGACCGGTAAGTACGCGGGCCTGGCCCTGGTGCTGGACCCCGGTCTGCCGGCCGGCCGGTCCAACGGCCACCGCGGCTTCGAGCACCACGACGGCCCGCGCCCGCTGGTCCTCACCGTCGAGCGACAGGTCAAGCGGCTGGCGTCCATGGACTTCCCGGTGCCCGTGGAGCCGCTGGAGCGGATGCGCATCCCGAAGTCGTTCAACCCGCGTTCGCCGCAGTCCCGTCGCGACCTCGCCTCCGCCCTGCGCACCAAGGCGGGGCACATCCCGCCGGAGCGGCACCGCAAGAAGCGGTCCGCCGCCGCCGACGACCGGGAGATCGCCCGGCTGCGCACGGCCCTGCGCGCCCACCCGTGCCATGGGTGCAACGACCGTGAGGACCATGCCCGTTGGGCCGAGCGCTACCACCGGCTGCTGCGCGACACCTCGCAGCTGGAGCGCCGTATCGAGGGGCGTACGAACACCATCGCGCGCACCTTCGACCGTATCGTCGCCCTGCTCACCGAGCTGGACTACCTGCGCGGCGACGAGGTGACGGAACACGGAAAGCGGCTCGCCCGGCTCTACGGCGAACTCGACCTGCTCGCGAGTGAGTGCCTGCGGTCGGGAGTCTGGGAGGGTCTCGCCCCGGCCGAACTCGCCGCGTGTGTCTCGGCGTTGGTGTACGAGGCCCGGGTGGGCGACGACGCGATGGCGCCGAAGCTGCCATCGGGCAAGGCGAAGGCCGCGCTCGGTGAGATGGTGCGCATCTGGGGCCGGCTCGACGGACTGGAGGAGGAGTTCCGCATCACCCAGACCGAGGGCGTGGGCCAGCGCGAGCCGGACCTGGGCTTCGCCTGGGCCGCGTACATGTGGGCGAGCGGCAAGGGCCTCGACGAGGTGCTGCGCGAGGCCGAGATGCCGGCCGGTGACTTCGTCCGCTGGTGCAAGCAGGTCATCGACGTCCTGGGCCAGATCTCGGCGGCGGCTCCTGCGGAGGGCTCGACGGTGGCGAAGAATGCGCGCAAGGCGGTCGACGGGTTGCTGCGCGGGGTTGTGGCCTACTCGTCGGTGGGCTGAACGCTCTCGGACGGGTGCTGGTTGAGTGTGGTTGCCCCCGCCCGTAGGAAGCCGGGGACGCGGCTGCCGTCGGCCAGTTCGACGCTGTGCCCAAGGCCGGTCCGCAGGGCGCGCAGGCGGTGGACCGGCCCGGTCGTGGTCCAGGTCCTGTCGTCAAACTCCCGTCGTCCGCCCGGAGGGCGGGCCCTGCGGCGTCAGGTGCGTGCTCTGGGGGTCCCCCCGGCCGGAGGCTGGGGGAGTGCCGGGTGCAGGCCCTCGTACTGGATGTACTTGGGTCTGTGCCCGGTGGGGCGAGTGGGGGTCCCCCCTGCTCGAAGAGCTTGGGGGAGCGTGCATGGCGTCGCGGGGCTGGGGGCACCTCCCGGCCGAAGGCTGGGGGAGGGAGTTTGACGACAGGGCCTAGCGGTCGAAGCGGGCGCCCGGGGCCAGGGGCTGGGAGCCGGACGTGCGATTGGCGCCGAGGGCGGGGGTGATGATGCCGGCGACGGTCGGGACGAGACCTTTGCCGCCCCCGGCGATCAACTTGTCGACAAAGTTCCCCACTGCCGTGGAGTGCTCGGCGACGAACGCACCCGCCGCGGTCAGCCGGGCAACCGCGGCCTCGTAGGCCTGGGCCCAGCCCTCGTCGAGTTCAGGCGTCCCTGTCCGGCAGCGGGCGAGGGCCTGCTCGGCCGGCCTCCGGGACTGTGCGGGAGAAGGCCGTGACGCAGTTTCGCCGACGACACCGCCCCGGCCCGCGACGGCGAACGCGGCGCTGCGTGCCGCCGCTGTCTGACGGTTGCTCAAGTATCGCCCGGGAGTGGGGATTTCACCTGCACGGGCGGCTGTTTTCGCGCGTATGTACGTCGTAACCCGGCGTGTTCGAATCGCGGCGCACCGTGCAAAAAGAGCCGAGCGTACTCCTTGCCCGGTGGGGATTTCAGGTGCTTGCGGAATATGACATAGCGATGATCCGGTCGGACTAAGCTCGCCCACGGCGCACCGAGTTGAGGTGAATTCGTGCGCCTGTTCCCAAAAATACCGAAGATCCAGTTGATTCGCCTTCCGATCCGGTACTTACCCCCCACTTTTCCTCCGCAAGCACCCCTGATCCAGCCGATTCATCTCAGAGGGCATACATGGTGAGTGTTCAATCGCCTCCCGGTGGCCGTGAACTTCCTTACGCGCGCGAGCTGTTGCTGCCCGCCATACTGATGGCCGCGATGACGGGGGCCGCCGTCGCGTTGGTGCCGGGACCGGCCCGGATCGCCGTCGGCTGGTTCGGCGCCATCGCCACGGTCCTGGTGACCGCCGTCGCTGCCGTGGCGGCGCGCCGCGGCCGCACCGTCCGTGCCCTGCGTGCCGACTTCGCGCAGCGGACCGACTACCTGGAACAGCGCCTCGCCTCCCAGGGCAACGAACTCGAGTACTTCCGCACCCAGATCCTGCCCAGGACGCTCGACACGCTGCGCAGCGGAGTCTCTCCCGCCGAGGTCATGCGCACGATCGTCGACCGGGATCCCGAACTCCGCGGACTTTCCAACCCCCAGCGTCAGTTGCTGCGTACCGTGCTGCGGATCGTCGACCGTGAGATCGCGATGCGTGACTCCTCGCTGCGCGCCTTCGTCAACATCGCCCGCCGCGTCCAGGCCATCGTCCACCAGCAGGCCAAGGAACTCAGGGAGATGGAGGAGGACCACGGCCGCAACCCCGAGGTCTTCGACGACCTGCTGCGCATCGACCACGGCACCGCGCTGATCGGCCGCCTCGCCGACTCGATCGCCGTCATCGGCGGCGGCCGCCCCGGCCGCCAGTGGCCCAAGCCCGTACCGCTGTACAGCGTGCTGCGCGGCGCGATGTCCCGCATCCTGGAGTACCGCCGCATCGAGTTGCACTCCATCGCCAAGGTCAACATCAGGGGCACCTCGGTGGAGCCGATCATCCACGCCGCGGCCGAGCTCCTCGACAACGCCACGCGCTACTCGCCGCCCCAGACCAAGGTGCACGTCACCGCCACCGAAGTGCAGACCGGAATCGCCGTCGAGATCGAGGACGGCGGCATCAGCCTCAGCGAGGAGAACCGCGCCAAGGTCGAGCGGATGCTCGCCGAGGCCCAGGCCGGCGTGGACGTCCAGGAGCTCGGTGAGGCCCCGCGCCTCGGCCTCGCCGTCGTCGGGCGTCTGTCGTCGATGTTCAACATGCACGTCTCGCTGCGGCAGTCCGCGTACGGCGGGGTCCGAGCGATCCTCGTCGTCCCGAACGACATGCTGACCACCGAGCCCGCCCCCGGGTTCGCCCACGGTATCGGCGCCACTTCCGTGCCGACCCTGGACAACGACGGGGTCAAGGGCCCGGACCGCTCGAACAAGAAGCGCCGTCCGACCACCGGGCCCCGGATCCCGCGGCAGGTCACGATGGAGGACGACGTCCCCGTCGTCACCGAGTGGACGGCCAACGGTCTGCCGCAGCGGCGCAGCCGGGTGAAGACCCCGCTGAGCCAGCGGATTGCGGAGGCCGCCGCCGCGGAGGCCGCCGCCCAGGCCGCCGAGGCCGCGACCCACTCTCCCTGGACGCCCGAGCCCGAGCCCGAGAAGGAAGAGCCCGCGCCCGGCCTGTGGGTCGAGGCGTTCATGAACGGGCTCAAGGCCGACCCGGACCCGAACGCCTTCTCCTCCGGGCCCCCGGCCGACGACCCGCACGCATTCATCACGAACGACGAGCCGGCCGTTGCCCAGGCCGACGAGGAGGGGGACCTCAAGTGATCCAGCAGCGAGGCAACTTCGACTGGTTGCTGAAGGAACTCGCCGACGGTGTACCGGGCGTCCACCAGGTCGTGGTGCTCTCCGCCGACGGTCTGCGCATCGCCCGCTACGGCGGTGACCCGGACGCGGCCGACCGCGTCGCCGCGGCCTGTGCCGGACTGCAGAGCCTGGCCGGCGCGGTCGCGGCCGAGATCCCGGACAGCGACGGCCGGATGCGCATGGTCATCATCGAGATCGACGGCGGCTACTTCTACATGATGGCGGCGGGCCCCAACGCGTATCTCGCGGTGCTCGCCGACACGGTCGCGGAGGCGGGTCTGATGAGCAACCGCATGCGCGACCTCGTCATCCGCATCGGCTCGCATCTGACGAGTCCGCCGCGACGCAACGGGCAGACCGTATGACTCCTCCGCAACGCCGCCGGCGATATCCCGAGGAACAGCCTCCGCCGGAGCCCGTCACAGAAGCCGGCGGAGGGGACGGCAAGGAGGGCGAGGAGAAGCAGCCCGAGAGGCTGTACATCCTCACCGGCGCGACCGACGGGGGCGAGCGGGCCCCCATCGACCTCGTCACCCTGATCGTGACGAGTGCCGATCCGCCGCCCACCGCCACGCCCGAGCAGTCGGCGTTGCTCAGGCTGTGCCGGGCCCCTCTGTCCGTGGCCGAGATCTCGGCCTACCTCAGTCTGCCGTTCAGCGTGGTGACCGTCCTGCTCACCGACCTGTTGGCGGCCGAACAGGTGCAGGCGCGCGCCCCGATCGTCCGGCAGGCGATGCCCGACCGTTCCCTCCTCGAAGCGGTGATGCATGGACTTCAAAAACTCTGACACCATCCCGGGTCCACGGAGCGAGGACCACCTTCCACACACGACGCAGGCCGCAGTCAAGATCGTGATCGTGGGCGGCTTCGGGGTCGGCAAGACGACCATGGTCGGTGCCGTCAGCGAGATCAGGCCGCTGACGACCGAGGAGACCATGACGCAGGCGGGCATCGGAGTCGACGACAACTACGGCTCCGACACCAAGACGGCCACCACCGTGGCCATGGACTTCGGCCGCATCAGCATCACCGAGCAACTGGTGCTCTACCTGTTCGGCACCCCCGGCCAGGAGCGCTTCTGGTTCCTGTGGAACGGCCTGTTCGAGGGCGCGCTCGGAGCGGTGGTGCTGCTCGACACCCGCCGCCTCGAAGTCAGCTTCGACGTCATAGGCCGCCTGGAGGAGCGCGGCGTGCCCTTTGTGGTCGCCGTCAACTCCTTTCCGGACGCGCCCCGTTACCCCATCGAGGAACTCCGCGTGGCACTCGACCTGCCCGCCGAGATCCCGATCATGGAGTGCGACGCACGACGCCGGGCCTCCAGCCGTGACGTCCTGATGACGCTGATGCGCTTCCTGCACTCCCTGACGATGAGGCGCGCACCCATCTGACCCGCGCCCGCACCCGCACTGCCCACCCGCACCCGCACCCGCAACCGCCCCGCACCCTCACCCTCACCCGCACACCCGCCGTACCTGTCCCCACGTCCCGTCCCCACCCCAAGACACCGGATCCCCTTCAGTTTCGGAGCGATCACCGTGACGCCTGAATCCCACTCCCTGACCGACAAGGACCTCACCGGTACGGACGACCCCGCCGCCGTCCCCCCACCCGGCTGCCCGGCCCACGGCCGCGGCCCCGGCGCAACGCACCGGCTCTACGGTCCCGAGGCGGAGGACCTGGGAGCCCTGTACGAGAAACTCCGCGCCGAACACGGTGCCGTGGCCCCGGCGCTGCTCCACGACGACGTTCCGGTCTGGGTGGTGCTCGGCCACAGCGAGAACCTGCACATGGTGCGCTCCCCGGTCCACTTCTCGCGGGACAGCAGAATCTGGGCCCCGCTGCAGTCCGGCCGGATCAAGCCCGACCACCCGCTGACACCGCACTTCGCCTGGCAGCCCATCTGCTCGCACGCCGAGGGCGACGAGCACCTGCGGCTGCGCGGCGCGGTCACCGGTGCCATGTCGACCATCGACTACCGGGGCCTGCGCCGGTTCATCAACCGCGCGACACAGGCCCTCGTCAACCGGTTCTGCGAGGAGGGCCGCGCCGACCTGGTCGGCCAGTTCGCCGACCATCTTCCGATGGCGGTGATGTGCGAGGTCCTCGGCATGCCGGACGAGTACAACGACCGGATCGTCCACGCGGCCCGCGACATGCTCAAGGGCACCGAGACCGCCATCGCCAGCAACCAGTACATCGTGGACGCCCTGACCCGGCTCACCGGGGCCCGCCGGGCCCAGCCCGAGGACGATTTCACCAGCCACCTCATCAACCACCCGGCCGGACTCACCGACGACGAGATCAGGGAACACCTGCGTCTGGTCCTGATCGCGGCCTACGAGGCCACGGCCAACCTCATCGCCAATGTGCTGCGCGTGGTGTTCACCGATCCACGGTTCCGGGCCCAGCTCAACGGCGGGCAGATGACGGTGCCCGAGGCGGTCGAGCAGTCCCTGTGGGACGAGCCGCCGTTCAGCACCATCCTGGGCTACTTCGCCAAGCAGGACACCGAACTGGGCGGCCAGCGCATCCGCAAGGGCGACGGACTCCTCCTCGGAATCGCGCCCGGCAACGTCGACCCGCGCGTACGGCCCGACCTCTCCGCCAACATGCAGGGCAACCGCTCCCACCTCGCTTTCGGCGGCGGTCCGCACGAGTGCCCCGGCCAGGACATCGGCCGCGCCATCGCCGACACCGGAATCGACGCGCTGCTGATGCGACTGCCGGACATCCGGCTCGACTGCGACGAGAACGAGTTGCGCTGGACGCAAACGATCGCGTCGCGGCACCTGGTGGAGCTGCCGGTGCGGTTCGACCCGAGGCCGCCGCAGGACGTGATGCAGCAGCCGGCCCTGCACGCGGTGCCGCACCAGCGCCCCGGTTGGCTGATCACGACGTCCGGGTCCGGGGGCGCGACGACAACGCCGGTGGAGGGCCGGCCGACGCCGCCGGTCGCTCCGCCGCCGACGTCGGCACCCGTCCCGCTCACCGAGCGGCGGCCGCGTCCAGGCCTGTGGCAGCGGGTGCTGCGCTGGTGGCGGGGCGACTGAGCGCTACCGGGCCCATGCGTCGTACGCCGACCACGCCTGGAGCACCCGCCCGCTGACGAAGCGGTGCTCGTGCCCCGTGACCGGATCGGTGAACTCCAGCACCCGCGCCAGCAGTTGGAGCGGACGCCGGAAGTCACCGGCCGGTACGGGGCCGGTCACCACCGGATAGAGCGGGTCGCCGAGGATGGGCAGCCCCAACGCGTTCATGTGCACGCGGAGTTGGTGGGTCTGCCCGGTGTGCGGGACCAGCCGGTATCGTCCGTGCCCGGCGCGGTGTTCCAGCAGCTCGATCCGGCTGACCGCGTTGGGCTCGCCCGCCGGCTCCCGGGCCGCCAGGACCCCGCGTTCCTTCACGATACGGCTGCGCACGGTGCACGGCAGGGTCACCTCGGGGTCGTACGGGGCGACGGCCTCGTACTCCTTGGTGACCCGTCTGTCACGGAACAGCGTCTGGTAGCTGCCGCGCTCCCCGGGACGTACGGTGAACAGCACGAGCCCGGCGGTGAGCCGGTCCAGCCGGTGTGCGGCGGTCAGCGTCGGGAGGTCCAGTTCACGCCGCAGCCGGGCCAGTGCGGTCTCGGCGACATGGCTGCCGCGCGGGGTGGTGGCGAGGAAGTGCGGCTTGTCGGCGACGACGAGGTGCTCGTCGCGGTACACCACCTCGACGGGGTACGGAACGCGCTCCTCCGCGGGCAGCGGGCGGTGGAACCACACGTACATGCCCGGCACGTACGCCGTGTCCCGCGCGACGGGCCGCCCGTCCGCCCCCACGATCAGCCCCGCGTCGAGCATCCCGTCGATCACCCCGTCCCCGGCCGCGAGCCGGGCCACGAGATGGTCCCGTACGGTGGCCCACTCGTCCCCGGCAGGCAGTCGCACCCGCACGGGGTCGACCCCGTCGCGCTGCGGCAGGGGAGAGGGCGGGGGACTGGATCTGCGTCTCATCACGAAGAGCGTACGAGGGGGCGAGGGGAGGGGCGAAAACCGCCGGGCTCGCTCAGAGGACCCCGGGGACGCGCCCGCGGCCCGCGGGACAGGACGTGGCCGTCAGGGTCAGTGGGTCCTGGCCTCGTCGACGTCGAGGCCGCGGTCGACGCCGTGGGGGACTACGCTCTGCCCGGGTTCGAGGTGCAGACGCGTTCCGTCGAGATGGACCTCGACCTTGTCCGGCTCGAAGGACACCAGGTCGCCGATCCTGTCGACCTCTCGGTAGGCGCTGCGGTACGACCATGCGGCGCGACGCGCGTCACCGATGTCGTAGTAATCGCAGAGACCCTTGTAGGGGCAGAAGGTCCGGCCTTCGACGGGCCGTAGCCGGGCCTCGTCGATGTCGGCGCGCGGGACGTACCAGCGGGGGGCGAATCCGGACTCGAAGAGTACGACGGGGTGCTCGGAGCGGGCGATCACGGTGTCGCCGAGGCGGACTTCCAGGGTGCGGGAGGTGTTGCGGATGTCGATGCGGTGGTACGGATCCGCGGCATGACCGAGGATGCGTTCGTCTTCTTCGTAGAAGGCGTCCATCGCGCGCCAGGCGAAGGCGACACGGCCCTGGAGTTCGGCGGCGTGCTTGGGCAGTGCGGTGAACTCCCAGGCTGCGCGTTCGGTGGTGCGGTCGCCGGACCGCACCGTGTACCAGGCGGTGTCGCCGAGGTCCTTGTGGTGGGTGACCTTGCCGCTTGCGACCAGGGCCTGCTCGTCGACGTCCTCTCGGGGGAAGTAGGCAACGGGATAGCGGCCCGGCTCGTGGAGCAGGACGACGTTCTCGCTGTCGGCGATCCAGGTGTCGTTGAACTTCACACGCATGCGGCGGCGCAGCCGCTCGGCGAACAGGAGGCGCTCGGGCAGGGGTTCGGGGACGAGGAAGTGTCCGATCGCGCCGGCGGAGAGGGGGCCTTGCTGCCAGGACAGTCCCATGGCGGGTTCCTTCCGGGTGCGGGGTGGGGTGGGCGCGTGTGCGCACCCCGGGGCGGGGTGGTTGTCGACCCACCGCGCGTCAGGGGAGGACGCGGGCGAGGAATGCGTGGATGTACTCGGCGATGGTCTCGAGGTGGCTTTCCAGGGCGAAGTGCCCGGACTCCAGCAGGTGGATTTCGGCACCGGGCAGGTCCTGGCCGAACGCCGTGGCGCCGTCCGGTCCGAAGATCTCGTCGCCTGCGCCCCAGACCGCAAGCAGCGGGACCTGGGAGTCGCGGAAGTACTGGTGGACCTGCGGGTAGAGGTCCACGTTGGTGGGGTAGTCGCGGAAGAGCTTGAGCTGGATCTCGTCGTTGCCGGGGCGGTCCAGCAGTGCCTGGTCGTGGACCCAGTTGTCCGGGCTGACCAGGCTCGGGTCGGCGACACCGTTCACGTACTGCCAGCGGGTGATCTCGGGGGTCAGGGCGCCCCGCATGGGGGCTTCGGTGTCCGGTCCCGGGGCCTTGGCGTAGGCGAACACGCCGTCCCAGAAGGGCTTGACGAAGCCCTCTTCGTAGGCGTTGCCGTTCTGGGTGATGATCGCCGTGATGCGGTCCGGACCCTGGAGCGCAAGCCTCCAGCCGATGGGGGCGCCGTAGTCCTGCACGTACATGGCGAACCGGTCGACGCCCAGCTGCTGGAGCAGGCCGGAGGTGACCTCGGTGAGGGCGTCGAAGGTGTAGGGGAAGTCGTTGAGGGCGGGCATCGCGGACTGACCGAACCCGATGTGGTCGGGGGCGATCACGTGGTAGCGGCCGGCGAGCGCCGGGATCAGGTGGCGGAACATGTGCGAGCTGGTCGGGAAGCCGTGGAGGAGCACGACTACAGGTGCCCGGGGGTCGCCGGCCTCCCGGTAGAAGACCTCGAGGCCGTTGACAGTCGCGGTGCGGTGGTGGACTGCGGAGATCATTTCCTTAACCCCTGTGTCGAGCTTCACCGGTTATATGTCCAGTCGAGCACGCTCAATCTAACCCGTCAAGGTAAGTTTGGCGGTTAGGTTAGAGGTGTGGTCGGGGTGCCGCCGTGCCCCGGCGGCGCAACGCCGGCCAACGGGTCCGGAAACGTAGAGCAAGGGCCCGAAATCGCGGCGGCCCCGGTACGAGAACTAGGCTCGGGCCCAGCGCAAGATCACAGCGCCATGAGGGGCTGCCCCGGCCGGTCACCCCGCAGGAGGTCCACAATGGCGACGCTGCTGTCCGTCAACGTAGGAATGCCCAAGGACGTCTCCTGGCGAGGAAGGACCGTCCACACCGGAGCCTGGAAGTCCCCCGTGCACGGCCCCCGGATGGTGCGGCGGCTCAACATCGACGGAGACGGTCAGGGAGACCTTGCCGGGCACGGCGGCGAAATGCGTGCCGTCCTCGTCTATCAGTTGCACTCCTACCAATACTGGCAAAAGCAACTCGGTCGCGACGATCTGACGTTCGGGATCTTCGGGGAGAACTTCACCGTCGACGGGTTGCCGGACGACGAAGTGTGCATCGGCGACCGGTACCGCATCGGCGAAGCCGAATTCGAAGTCACCCAGCCCCGTGTCACCTGCTACCGCGTCGGCATGCGCCTGGGTGAGCCGACCATGGCCTCCCTGCTGGTTGCCCACCACCGCCCCGGCTTCTATCTGCGTGTCATCACGGAGGGGCGCGTCCAGGCCGGCGACGAGATCACCCTGACCCGCAAGGGCCCGGAAGAACTCAGCGTCGCCGACACCGACGCGCTGCTCTACCTCCCCGACCGCGACCCCGCGAAGCTGCGCAAAGCGCTGGACATCCCCGCCCTCAGCCCCGGATGGCAGCAGTCCTTCCGTGAACTCGCCGCCGCCCGGCAGCCCAAACAGGAACCGGGTTGGCCGTGCGAACGCGCCGGCACCCAGCAGCCCGGAGAAGTGCCGGGATGGCCGGGCTTCAAGCCCATGCGCGTCGTCCGTATCGTCCCCGAGACCCCCACCGTCTCGTCGATCTACCTCACCGCCACCGACGGGACAGCACTACCCGAAGCCCGCCCGGGCCAGTACCTCTCCATCCGTCTCGCCGTCGGTGATACCGCTCCCGCAGTACGCAGCTACTCCCTGTCCTCCGCGCCCACGGCCGACACCTACCGCATCAGCGTCAAGCGCGAGCCCCACGGGAAAGTGAGCAGCCACATCCATGCCACGCTCCACCCGGGGGACCTCGTGGACATCGCCGGCCCACGCGGAACATTCGTGCTCGAGGAAGGCGCCTGCCCGGTCGTCCTCATCTCCGCAGGGATCGGTGCCACTCCCGTGCTCGCCATGCTCCACCAGCTCGCCGCCGCACGAGACCCACGCCCTGTCTGGTGGATCCACACCGCCCACGACCGCGCCCACCACGCCTTCGCGGACGAGACCCGCATGCTTCTGGCGCAACTCCCCAACGCCCGGGAGCACATTTACTACACCGCCGAAGCCCCGCATCCCGATGAGCCCTACATCACCCAGGGCCGCCCGACCGCCCGATCGCTCGCGGCCATGGGCATTCCCGCCGACGCGGACGCCTACCTCTGCGGACCACCCGCTTTCATGGACGACCTCGGCGGTTACCTGCGCGATCACGGCCTGCGCCCCGAGCGGATCCATACGGAGCAGTTCAGTGCCCTCCCTGCCATCAACCCCGGCGTCACGCCCATCGCCGCGATCCGGCCGCACCAGCCATCCGGCCCACCGGGCACCGGGCCCCTCATCACCTTCGCCCGCAGCGGCATCACCACCCCCTGGTCACCCGCTCACGCGTCACTCCTCGATCTCGCCGAAGCCTGCGACATCCCCACCCGCTGGTCCTGCCGCACGGGTGTCTGCCACACCTGCATCACCCACCTCGTGTCGGGCGACATCACCTACACCACCCAACCCCTCGAGCCCCCGGAGACCGGCACCATCCTCGTCTGCTGCAGCGAACCGAGCACCGAAGTGGTCCTCGACCTCTAGGCAGCGGCCGGGGCCGGCCCATGTGGCGGAAACGCACTTCGTGCGCGTCGGACAGCGCGCCGCCGGCCGCGGGCGCAGTCCTGAGGCCTTGCGGTCCGGCACGGAACGCGATACATCGTGTGTATTGACGCTGCTCTCGGAGACGCGATATGTTCGTCCACGGATATTCGGTGACGAGGCATTGATCGAGGTGAAACTCCGTGGCGACGAAGCGCCGAAAGCTCGGCAACCCGCTGGCGCTCGCGGTCATGGTGCTGCTCACGGAGAAGCCGATGCATCCGTACGAGATCGCTCAGACCCTGCGCCGTCGCGGCAAGGACTCCAGTCTGAAGATCAACTACGGCTCCCTCTACACCGTCGTCCAGAACCTGGAGAGACACGGTTTCGTCGAGGTCGCGGAGGTACAGCGACAGGGCAACCGCCCCGAGCGCACGCTCTACGGCATCACGGACGCCGGACGCGAAGAGGCCACCGAGTGGCTGTCGGACCTGCTCGCCGTCCCGGTGCAGGAGTTCCCCATCTTCGAGTCGGCGCTGTCGCTGATGGGTGTGCTCCATCCCGACGAGGTGGCCCGCCTGCTCGAGGAGCGGCTGGACACCTTGGAGGTGCAGGCCGCCAGCGCACGCGGCGGCCTGGAGAAGCTCAACGAGACACTGCCCCGGCTCTTCCTGATCGAGTGTGAGTACAAGCTCCACATGATCGAGGCCGAGGCGGCGTGGATCCGCGACTTCCTGACGGAGGTCAGGGCGGGCACGTTTCCCGGGGTCGAGGAGTGGCGGACGTTCCATGAGACGGGGGAGGTCCCCGAGGAGTTTCTGAAGCTGGAAGGCGGCGACTTCGAGAGACCCCAGCCGCCGGAGTAGAACGAAAAAGACCCCGGCAGGACTGTTGCAGCAGCCCCGCCAGGGTCTCGAACCCCGAACTGAATCCGCCGTGAGGCATATCCAGGCGATCGAGGTGCGGCACACCCAGGATAGCCCGGCGCTCTTCACGCGGATCAGTCGTCATCCGCTCATCCGGACCACGGCCCGTCCGCCCACCCGCGGATCCGCCGTCGTCCGCTGTCCACAGGAGAGCAGTCGTCATGAACACCCCTGCGCCCGCCGTGGCGGCGCGCCAGCTGATCAAAACCTATCCCGGTGACGTCACGGCCCTGAACGGCATGGATGTCACCGTCGAGCCGGGCACCGTCTTCGGGCTCCTCGGCCCGAACGGCGCCGGGAAGTCCACCACCGTCAAGATCCTCACCACCCTGGCCCGCCCCGACTCGGGCTCGGCCACCGTCGCCGGCCACGACGTGCTGCGCCACCCGGACCGGGCGCGGCGCGCGATCGGGGTGGTCGCGCAGAGCTCCGGCGCCGATCCGGTGGCCACCGGCCGGGAGAACCTTCAACTCCAGGGCAGGCTCTATGGACTGAAGGGCGGAGCGCTCAACAGGCGCGTCGACGAACTCCTCGAGCGCTTCACGCTCACCGACGCCGCGCGCCGCCAGGTCAAGGGCTACTCCGGCGGCATGCGGCGGCGCCTGGATGTCGCGCTCGGCCTGGTCCACCGGCCCGAGGTGCTGTTCCTCGACGAGCCCACCACCGGCCTCGACCCGGAGGCCCGTACCGCCATGTGGGAGGAGATCGGCCGGCTGGCCGGCGAGGAGGGCCTGACCATCCTGCTCACCACGCACTACCTCGAAGAGGCCGACCGGCTCGCCGAGCGCATTGCGATCGTCGACCGAGGCCGGGTCGTCGTGGAAGGCACTCCGGACTCCCTCAAGGGCGAACTCCGCGGTGACGCGGTCCATGTGGAACTGCGCGAGGCGGTCGGCGAAGCCGGTCGTACGCTGCTGAGGGGCGCCCTCGCCGGGCTGCCGGGCGTGCACGAGGTGCATATGGACGGGCGCCGTATCAGCGTCCGCGCCGACGACGGAGCGTCCGCCATGCCCGCGCTGCTGGGAGCCCTTGAGCGCGCCGGGGTCGGGGTCGCCGCCGCGACCGTCGCGCGCCCCTCGCTGGACGACGTCTATCTCCGTTACGCGGGCCGCCGTTACTCCGAGGCCGAAGGCGAAAGCACCGACCCCCTCGTCCTCGCCGGAGGTGTGCGATGAGCACTGCCGTCTCCCAGACCTGGTACATGACCCAGCGTCAGCTCATGGTGTTCGGGCGCCAGCCGGCGTACGCGGTCATCACCCTGATCCAGCCGGTGATCTGGCTGTTCCTGTTCGGCAACCTCTTCAGGAAGGTCGTCGGGCTCGGCGGCTTCGGCACCACCTCCTACCTCGACTACCTCGTGCCGGGCGTGGTCGTGATGAGTGCCCTCAGCTCCAACATGTGGGCGGGCATGGGCACGCTGGAGGAGATCCAGCGGGGCACGCTCAACCGCTTCCTGACCACCCCGGTCAGCCGGGCCGCGCTGATGAACGGCAACGTCGTCAACAACGGCCTCGTCACCGCCCTGCAGTCGGTGATCATCGTGCTGCTCGGTCTGCTGGGCGGCGCCGACTACCCGGGCGGTCTCGGCGGTATCGCGATCCTCGTCCTCGCGTCCGTGCTGCTCGGCACGATCTTCGGGGCGCTGTCCAACGCGCTGGGCATGCTGGTGCAGGAGCGGGAATCCATCATCGGGATCAACACCTTCCTGCTGCTCCCGCTGACGTTCCTGTCCACGGCCTTCATGGCCCCGTCCCAGATGCCCTCCTGGATGGGGCACATCGCCGACTTCAACCCGCTCAACTGGGCGATGGTGGCGGGCCGTTCGGCGATGTCCGAGCACCCGGACTGGGGGGACGTGCTCAGCCGGGGCGGGGCGTTGCTGGGGCTGGCGATCGCCGCAGTGTGGCTGTCGATCCGTACCTTCCGCTCGTACCAGCGGTCGGTGTGATCTCCCGGTCACACGGAAGCGGGGGGGCCCCCCCGGGGGGGGCGCCCCGGGGCCCCCCCCCGGTTTGGGCAGGGGGTAGGCGGTGGTGGTGGCGGAGTGGAAGGTGATGTTGC